>JAHEIA010000352.1 GCA_024639625.1 Chromatiales bacterium | reverse complement strand
GGCGCTCTCTTTCGAAACGGTTCAGCAGTTCCGCGGCGAAGTGCTGCGCATCGGCGGCGGATCCGCCGTTGCCGCAGCTCAATATCTTGCTCCCTTCGAGGAAGCGGGCGACGATAAGTTCTCCCGCGGCAGCGATCGGTTCGGGCAGCAGGGCGCTAGCGGCCGTCTTGATCTGAATGCTCTCGGCGAAGAGTTGCTTAACACGGTCCGAAAGTAACAACGACAGGCTTCTCCTTCATTCGCAGTCGGCGGGGCGGTTCAAGCTGAGGCCTCGAAAGCGTTTCTCACCCATTCGATCGGTTCTTCCTGGTCTGCGGAAATCGCCAGCACGTCGAAGCGGCAGGGGGGAATTCCGGAACTGCGCTGCAGATACAGTGTCGCCGCCGCCACGATGCGCTGCTGTTTGCGGCGGTCGACGCTCTCGGCAGCGGAGCCGAAGCGGCTGTCCTTGCGATAGCGTACCTCGACGAACACCAACTCCTGCCCGTCGCGCATGATGAGGTCGATCTCGCCGCGACGGCAGCGAAAATTCCTTTCTACCAGCCGTAGGCCCCGCGCGGTCAAGTGACGGCAGGCACGCTCTTCCGCCGCTTTTCCGCGGTCCTTGCTGCCGGGCGCCAGCGCGATCGGGCTCATATCGGGCTAGTATAGAGCAAAGCCGGATCAGCGCGCTTCCCTGCCAATAGCGGTCCGCCCGTCGTCGGGGAGTGGGTTGGCCGACCGGTCCGCGGGCCCGTTCGGGTCCCCGGGCAGCACGCCGATCGGCACAGGTTGCCCATTGCTCATCTGTACCCAGAGCAACTGGCGACGCACTTGGTTGCGCGGGTCGAGGCGCAGCGTGCCGCTGCGCCCTTGCACGCTCTGTCCTGGCGCAGCGCGCAAACGGGGGAGGTAGCGGACCAGGTTGTAGCCGTCCATTCCCATTGCGTAGTAGCGCAGGTAGCCGTTCTCCGCCTGCGGCAGCGCGGCGAGGAACTGCTCGGGCGACAAACCGGCCGGGCCTTGTTCGAACAGCCATGGCATTTCGACAAACTGGATGCCCTCCAGGTCCCGGTCGCGCTGCGGATCCGGGATTCCCGAGTAGACATGAGAGGTGGCGATTACCGGCAGCGAGTGTGCGCGATGGAACAGCAGTTGCGGGCGGATTTCCCGCGCCTTTTGCGATCGGGCGGCGAGGAACACAAAGTCCGCATCGTCACGCAGCCGGGGCTCGAACTCCACCGTCCGGCCCAGCACTCGTTGCAGCTCTTTTTGCCGCTCAGCGCCGGCGTCCAGATCGAGCAATTGTTGCAGGGTTGCCGAAAAATCGCTGGCGGAGGGGTCATAGCTCTGGGCTTCCGCGATCTGTCCACCGAGAACCTCCCATCGCGAGCGGAAGCTGTCGCGAATGCGGTCGCCCCAGCTTCCCTTGGGTGTTAGTGTCAATGCGTAAGTGAAACCAAGCCGCCGCGCATATTCGGCGGCTTGCTCGGCTTCGTCTTCCGGCGCGAGGGCAAACTGGAAAAAATTCGCCGCCAACTGGACGTCCGGTGGAGCTTGATTCAAGGCGAGTACCGGGACTTCAAGTTCGCCGGCCAGAGCCAACTGAGACACTGCCGTCTTGTCCAACGGACCAATCACCATGTCGGCCCCCTCGCTGATGGCCCGCATGTATAATGGCCAGGCGTTCTCCGGCACACTACTGTCGTAGAAACGAAGATTACTGCGGCGCTCGATCGGTTGATCGAAATAGGCGGCGAGGATGCCGTCGCGCAGCGCGCCGGCAACCCCGGCGTAACGCCCGCTCTGCGGCAACAGCACGGCGATCTGCTGCGGCTGGAAATATTGCTTGGCGAGCCGGATTTGATATTCCGTGACCAGCTGTTCCAGTGCCGGGTGATCGGGGAACCTGGCGTGCCAGGCCGCCAGGTCCGACTGCTGCTGGGCGGGCGCAGATCCCGGGTCGCCGACGATTTGCGCGAGCGCGAGCCAGCCACGAAAAGGGTCGTCGGCCGCGATCTGCAGGGAGTCCGCGTCCACGTCGGGGAGCAGTGTGAGGTCCGAGAGGATTGCGATCTGGACGTCCAGCCGTTGCGCCGGGTCGGTGATCAATGCATCCAGCCGGCTCAGCACGAGGGCGCTGTCCAGCGGCCTGCCTGCCTGGCGCAGGGCGCGGGCCTTGGTTTCGTAGAACGTCACCATGAATTTGTCGGAGGTGTCTGCAGGCGGCGGCTGGAGCAGCAATTCGATGGCTTCGAACGGCTGGTCGCGCAGTAGATAGATCTCGGCGCGCAGTACGCGGCGCTGCAGCGCGTACTGCGCCGGCAAGCCGGTGACGTCGACTTGTTCGAGCAGCGACAGGGCCGCGAGCGCATCGGGCGCGCGGGTCAGCGATGCCACAGCCTGCATCTGGAGGTCCTGGCGAAACGGTGGTGCCTCATCTTGCGCCAAGCGCAACAACAGCTCTGCGGCCCCTCGGTAGTCGCCGGCAGCCTGCATCTCAGCGGCCTTGGCTAGCGCCTGTGGGTCCGCTACAGGGCCGCGTTTGACCGGCTGCGGGGCACATGCCTGGAACAGGATGCTGACGAACAGCAGCGGGATGAGGAGTAGTGATCTTACGCGCAGCATGGTGATTTTTCGTCAGTCGGGTCGGGCCCCCGATCCGTAATGCAGCAAGGGGGGTAAATGGTGCCCCAGTATCTTGGTGGAGGTGTCGAGTGTCAATCGAGAAGGCGGTGCTCTACGTGGTTGCCACGCCGATCGGCAACTTGGAAGATATGTCGCTCCGTGCAGTGGAAGTGTTGCGCGGTGTCGATCTGATCGCCGCCGAAGATACCCGCCACAGCCGCAGGCTGCTGCAGCGCTTCAACATTCGGACACCTTTGCTCGCGCTGCACGAGCACAACGAACGCAGGATGGTGGAGCGCCTGTTGCGCCGTGTGGATGCCGGCGCGGCGCTGGCGCTGATATCGGATGCAGGTACACCGTTGGTTAGCGATCCTGGTTTCTTGCTGGTGCGCGAGGCGCGTTGCAGAGGGATTCGTGTTTCGCCCGTACCCGGTCCCAGTGCGCTGCTTGCAGCCCTCAGCGTGGCAGGGTTGCCGACGCACGACTTCCGTTTCCTGGGGTTCCCTCCGCGCACCCATGCACAGCGCGTGCAGTGGGCGCAAGGATTGGTTGACGAGCGGCAAACCCTGGTGCTGTACGAATCCAGCCATCGCGTGCTGGAGACCCTGCGGGATCTGGCGGAGTGGCTGGGTGGGGAGCGGCAGTGCGTCGTCGCGCGCGAACTGACCAAGCTGCACGAGACCCTGATCAACGGTTCTCTATCTGAGCTTATCGCGATCCTGGAACGGGATCCGGAGCAGAACAAGGGCGAGTTTGTGTTGCTTATCGCCGCTGCGGTTGGTGATGCCTCGGAGGATGCGCGACAGCTACGGAGCGCGGACCGGGTCGTCGGGATCTTGGCCGAGGAGATGCCGTTGGCGCAGGCGGTTGCCCTGGCCGCCCGCATCTCCGGGGCGAGGAAGAATCTGCTCTATCGGCGTGCACTCGGTGGCGCGCAAGGGGACCGGAAATAGATCGCCTGGCACGGCCGTCCCCGGGAGGCAAAGCGGCGGACCCTTGCATTCGCTCGGTCTCCCCCCGATCATCTATGGTTGGGAGTCGGCCGGACAGTCGCTGCCGAAGCTCAGCTGAGGTGGAGGAAAGTCCGGGCTCCGAAGGGTGAGGCGCCAGGTAACGCCTGGGGGGCGTGAGCCCACGGAAAGTGCCACAGAAAATATACCGCCCCGTCGCTTCCGGTTGACTCCGGCGGTGGCGGGGTAAGGGTGAAAAGGTGCGGTAAGAGCGCACCGCGCTGGTGGTAACATCAGCGGCAGGGTAAACCCCGCCTGGAGCAAGACCAAATAGGGGAACGCGCGAAGATCTTTCGCAAGGTGTGGCCCGCACCGTTCCCGGGTAGGTTGCTGGAGGTGCGTGGTGACGCGCACCCGAGATGAATGACTGTCCTCGACAGAACCCGGCTTACAGGCCGGCTCCCTCCTCTTTTTTGTCCCTTCACAGCAGCGCACTTGGGCTGCGTTGCGCCCCTGTAGTTTGCCTAAGAGATTG
>JAHEIA010000023.1 GCA_024639625.1 Chromatiales bacterium | reverse complement strand
GAACTGGATCCGCGACTCGGTGGCTGCCGCAGAATTTACCGGGACTGCATCGGAGCTGGCTCAGCTCGCGGTCTACTTGCGTTTCCTCGGCACCGGCGAGCTCCAGTGCGAGGAAGACGGTCGGCACTTCCGGCCCCACCACCACGCGCAATCCGCGTCGGACATCGTCACGCGGCTGCAGCAGCTCACCGCGCCTGGGGATCGCTGGATTCTGCGCAAGATCTACCCCTGGCTGCCCTCCTACGATGCCGAGTTTCAACGCAGCGAGCCGCTGACGCGGATCCGTGATATCGCCCACCGCAACGACATCCCCAAGGAATTGAAGCGGGAGATCAAGCACCGTCTGCAGAACAAACTGCACCGCTGCGCCGGCCCGGAAGACCTGTATACCGCGCGCGAGATCCTGCAGCGCATCACCACTGCCCGTGACGACTACGCCCCGGCCTTCGTCGAGCAGTTCGAGATCTTTTTTCGCGAATTGAGCGACTTCTTCAACGCCAGCGGCCTCGATCAGCGACTCGAACGCCTGTTGCCCTCCTTAGCGGAAGAGGACCGCGCGGCGGCCGACTCGTTTCTGATTGCCAAAGCGCAGCAACAGCGAACGGAAGCTCAACTGATCGATCTACTGGAGCGCCTGACTCGGCTGAGGGAGCGTCTCGAGCAACTGTCGCAAGAGGCAGAGCCAGAGCCGGCGCAGCAGATGCGACTCACCGATATCGACCTGGAGGACTTTGCCTTCGCCCTGCTCAGCGAGGCGGCAAATCGGCTTCCCTCCAACAGCGAACAGGAAACCTGGATCTGCCTGCTGCGCCTGCTCGCCGCTGCGGTCGCGAATCTGGCTTTGAGCGGGGCGGAAACGCAGGAGTGCCAGCTCGTGGTGTCTGAACTGGCGGCCTGGCGGAGGGGCTTTTCGCCCGCCTCGAGGTTTCACCTGCTGCGCGTGAAGGCGACCCTTGAGCGAGTCGGGCGCCTGGCGCAAGACTACAGCGACCGCGTGTTCGCCCTTTTCCCCCCGGCCGCCGAGACCCTGGGTCCCGCTCTCGGTGTGGCGCCACATGCGGTGCGCATGTTCTGCGAAGGAGATATCCGCGGCAATCTGGTCTTCCAACTGACAAAGCTTGCGGAACGGGCGGAATCGGAGCTGCGGCCGGCGCTCGGGCTGCCCCCTTGGTCCGCGGTGACAGCGGGCGAGGCGTTCGGGTCCCTGGTTCGCTCCCCCCGCCTGGCCACGCTACGCGACCCGGGCGGCCCGATCATCGCGCTGGTGGACGCGGCAGAGGGCGACGAGGAGATCGCACCCTTCGTCCGCGGGATCCTGCTCGGCCACCCGATCCCCCACTTGTCCCATCTCGGGGTGCGCGCCCGCCAGGCGGGGATCCCCTTTGCTACCAGCGATGACCCTGCTGGTCTCGCCGCTTTCGAGCACCTCCTGGGCGCACCGGTTCGGCTGCAGGTGTCCGCTGCGCAGACATCGCTCGAGCCCGGCGAACCCTTGCCCATCGAGACGGCAAGGCGCGTAGCGCGAAGCGCGCGACCTTCTCTCGGAACGGCAGCGCTCGACGGAGAATTCGGCGTGCTCGCTTTCGATCAGGTCACCAAGGCCCGTTGCGGCGCCAAAGCCGCGGCGGCGGCACGGCTCTTCCAATTAGCACGGGAGTCGGGCGGTTTGTTCCACGCTCCGCACGGTCTGGCCCTACCCTTCGGCCTCGTGCACCGACTCCTCGAGCAAGATACAGCGGCCGCAACGGAGTACCGCGCCCTCCTGCAGCGGTTGGCGCAAACCACCCCCGACGCCCTGGGCGAGCCGCTGCGCCACTTGCAGGAGATCCTGCTCGGGTTAGAGGTTCCCGAGCCGGTATTTGCGGAGATCAGCTCTGCTTTCGCCCCGCAAACCCGGCTGGCGGTGCGCTCCAGCAGCAACGGAGAGGACCTCCCACGGCTGGCCGGCGCCGGTCTCTACGATTCCGTGATCAGCGTCGCGCCGACGCGGATCGCAGACGCCATCTCCCTGGTCTGGGCCTCCCTGTGGACGCGGCGCGCTGCCTTGAGCCGGATTCACGCGGACATCCCGCATAGCGAGATTCACATGGCCGTGCTGATCCAGGAGATGATCGCCCCTGAGTATTCTTTCGTCATGCACACGGCGGACCCGCTGACCGGGGAGCGCGACCGGACCTGGATAGAGCTCGCAGTCGGACTGGGCGAGACCTTGGTCTCGGGGCAGCAGGCGGGAAGCCCCTACCGACTGCTCTGCGAGCGCGACCCGGGCGCGACCCGGATCGACGCCTGCGCGAGCTTCAGCCTGGCGCTCCAGCCTACGGCGCAAGGCGGCATCCACCAGCAACCCATCGACTACTCTCACGTCTCCCTCTCCGTGGACCCCGCTAAGGTGCAAATGCTCGGCAGGCGGCTAATCGAGATCGCCGCGTTCCTGGAGAACCGTTTCGGAGGCCCGCAGGATGTGGAAGGTGTGATCGACGGCGACGCGATCCATGTCGTCCAGACGCGCCCGCAGCAGGGGCTAATGTAGGCCGGGTTGCTCTTCGCCCTGCACAGGCTCCTCCCCGGAAGCCTTGTTGCCCTCCCCGAAGAGCCCCTTTACCGTTTTCTTGGTGCCCTTGAGCAGGCCCTCCACCCCTTTCTTCGTGCCCGTCTCTATCCGTTTTCCATCTCCGCCCCCGATCTCGTACTCACCGCCCTGTTGCAGGATCTGGGTGCACGCTCCAGTTGCTACGGCATCGCCGAAGGCGTCGACGAAAATCAAGGTCGGAAGCGTCACCTTGGTCACAAGAGCGGTAACCGTGGCCAATACGCCACCGTCGTCTACACGAACGCTCGGCCCGGACAGGGCTCCTTCCACGGTGACCGGCGTAGCTACACTCAAGGTGACACCCTTTGCTTTCGGGTCGATCTCGAGCTTCAGGGTTTCCGCCGCCAGATCGATCTGGCCGCTTCCCCGCACGGTCGAATACTCGGTATCCAGCAGACTCTGCAATTCACCCTTGCCGTGCTCGAAGTTGATGCTGATTAGCGCACAATTGACCTTCGCCAGCGAGGCGTCCGGGGTCACCATCTGCCCCAGCACGGCCTTGGCGCCGCCAACGATCTGATCGACCTGCTTCAGATTGGCCTTGCCGTCCGTGAGCAAGGACAGAAACTGCCCGTCTAATCCCGCCATAATCGTGGCCACGGAGCGCCCCCTGCCCCTGAGGTCAGCGACGACATTCAGTTTGCCCTCTACCGCACCCGTGGCAGCAGTATTGGCGACCAACTCCTGCACCTGCAATTGGTCGCCGTCCAGTTTCAGCGTCGCCACCGCATCGGACGAGCCGGCATCGATTCCGAGACCCAAGGAAAGGGCAGTGCCGCCTTTGGCGGATCCCTTTGCCTGGATATCGAGTTTCTTGGCCTTCAGGAGCCCTTTCGCGGTGAAATCAGTTAATCCGCTGTAAGGTAATTTCATCGCCTCCGCCTGTAGCGTGACATCGGCGTCCAGCAAGCCCATCCAGTGCAGCGCTAGGGGCTGCCCCGAAAAGACTTTCCCGGGACGCTCGGCATCGCCCACGGCGACCTGGTCGGTCCTCGGTTTGGGCTCAGGCAACCAGGCAACCAGATCGAGGTCATGCGCGTCCAGTTGGGCCACGAGACTCGGCCGTTCGCCACCGAGAGCGAGGTGGACGTCTCCGCTCAGTTCGCCCTCGGCGATCTGTAACTTCAGCGGCGCAAAGTCGTAGGAGGAACCAGAGCCCGTAAACTGCATCTGGGCCTCGAGCGGCCCGATGGAGGCGCGTCTTTTGCCAAGCCAGGGCGCGAACCCGGCGAGAGATTTGCCGTGCAGATTGATCTCAACCGCCAACTCGGCCCCGGATCTCGGGTTCGCCAGGGTACCCCTGACGCCGCCGGTGATCCCCAGGGCATTGATCTCGATATCGATCGGATATGGCTTGTCCGCCTCCAGAAGAGCCACCGGTGACGCCAACGATCCCCGCGCCTCGATCGGGGTGCCGTTGAGATCGGCATCGATCACCAGGTCGATGAGCTTCCCGTCCGTCCGAACCTTGCTCGAGGCGTTCCTGACCGACAGTGTAATATCCCGACCAACACGCTCATCGACAGCGCGTATTCTTGCATTCCGCACCGCCAAGGCCGCTCGCTCCGAGGGTACCAATCGTCCTCCCTCGTCTCCCTCCCGGGGCGCAGCGGCGTAAGGCTTGGGCTGCCAATTGAGGCGGCCTGCTGGGTCCCATTGCAGGTTCACCTCTGCATTTTCGGCCATCAGCGCGCCTAGTTTGACATGGCCCGAGACCAGCGGAAGCAGGGCAAGCTCCAGTGCGATCCGATCCGCCCGCAACAGGCTTTGCTCGCCTTCCCAGGCAGGATTACGCAGCGAGACCTGCTCGGCCTCAACGCCAACCCACGACCCGAGTTGCAGGATCAAGTCCCCCGCGACTCGGATCTCGAGTCCGCTGGCTTGGGCAAGCCGATCGAGAATGACCACTCTCGACTCCGCCAGGTGAACCCGGTAGGGGGCGCCGAGCACCAGCAGGACCAGCAATCCAAGCACCAAGAAACCGAAGATTAGAGCGATCCGTCGTGCTCGCATATCACACCTCTGCAGAACCATCTCCCTAGACCCTTAGCATAGGGTATCCGCAGTCCGCCGGTATTCCCATCACCCTGGGTAGCAAGGCCCGTCCTTAACTCCATACGCGGGCGAGCCGAAGGGCCCACAGGACGCTCAAGTGAGCGTAATTGGCCGGCGACAATCAAGAAGTCGGGCCGCGCTGCGCCGGAGGCCACGCCTTGCTCCGTCCGCTCCGCTGCCAGGGGCGCGCGTAACGTGAATGGTTCAGCGAGCGCGATCGGTCGCCTTCGCGGCGTCCCACCCGCGTTCCCTGGATCTTGCGCAACACATTTTTCGATTCCTCGTACAAAGAACCGTAGCGGTCCAATAAAGCGCTCAGGGTTTCTCGCTCGGCATCACTCAGCGCCAGGGTATCGAGGGCTCGCCGCAAGCCCGCAACGATCGGCGCCAACTCACGAACCTGTGTGTTCAGGTGTTCGACAGAAGATAGCTTCCTATCCATTGATGGCCATCCTGCAACGCGACGACAAGGATCCGCGGCGAGGCGCCGAGCGAACGGCACCTGCAAGTCAAACCACATCCGCCGGACCCTTTGTCGATCAGGGACCTCCATTGCAACCCAGTTTCGCCTCGGCACTACAATCCCATTCCGCCAAGCGTTAGTCACGATCCGCCAATCACTTGCCTGCGTAGCGATCGGCCCTCTGCGTCGTTGCAGGGGACGGAACCGCTCAGGGTCAACTCCCGCCCTGAACTACCGAACATCACAGACCTGAGTCGAAATCACCAGGAGGGGAGGCGAAGGGTTGGGGCGGAAGTGGCGCTACGGGCAATCGGGCGAGCCAGATCGAGGCGAGAAGCACAGGCGACACGGAGCACGGCGTAGCGTGTGCATCGGCGGCGGCGCGGCGACAGAGACTTCGCGTAAAGTGCTCGAACCCGGCTGAATGTGAAACAGCACACAACATCGCGGCTGGAAAAGCGTTAGATTGAAGTCGCGGTTGGAACAGCGCTCCGCAAATAATAAATCCTCCTATCTCGGACGAAATGGTCTTGAACCCGGCATAACCGCCGGGTTTTTTTTACCCTCTCCCGCTTTCGCCTCGCCGGCTCAGATCATGACCCCCGGCGAAAAGCTGTAGCCATCGAGAACGTTGACGTAGTTGGCACGCTCGAACTCGGCCGGATTGGGTACCGCGAGGGCGCTCACCCGGCCGCGGAACTCGGCGATCGATTCGAAGCCCTGCTCCTCCATCCAGTCACCGATGCCCTGCAGGATGCGTGCGAGATAGGCCGGCCCCCTGGCGAGCAGGGCACTGCACAGGTGCACTACGTCGGCGCCGGCGAGCAACAGCTTGAGCGCGTCCTCGGTGCTGTGCACCCCTCCGGTGCCGCCGAGGGATAGCTCCGTGCGCCCGTACAGTATGGCGATCCAGCGCATGGCCAACAGGGCCTCGGCGGACGTCGACGGATGCAGGCTCGGCTGCAGACGCAGGCTGGCGACGTTGATGTCAGGCTGGTAGAAACGGTTGAACAGCGCCACCCCGTTGGCGCCGGCATCCGCGAGCCGTTTGGCCATGTTGGCGACCGAACTGAAACTCGGGGAAAGCTTCATGTTGATCGGGATCGAAATCTGCCCGCGCAGGCTTTGCAGCAGGCTCAGGTAGCGCTCCTCGACCTCGCTTCCGCTCTGCGCGATGTCTGCCGCTACGTAGTAGACATTGAGCTCCAAAGCATCCGCGCCTGCCTGCTCCAATTCCCTTCCGTGCTCCACCCAACCCCCGGGGGTGATCCCGTTGAGGCTCGCGATCACCGGGATATCCAACGCCTCTTTCAGTTTGCGCAGGTTCTCGAGGTAGAGATCGAGAGCCGGGGCAAAATCCGCGTGGTCCGGCAGGAAACTGCTCGCCTCGGCGAAACCGGTGTCCTGCTCGGCCAGGAAGCGCGCGCTGGATTCCGACTCCGCGGTGATCGACTCCTCGAACAGAGACCACATGATGATAGCCGCGGCCCCGGCGTCCTCGAGTTCTCTGGCGGTATCGATGCTCCGGCTCAACGGCGAGGCGGAAGGCACCAGCGGGTTCTTGATCGCGAAGCCGAGATACTGGGTAGTAAGATCCATAGGGTTTCTCCCAAAGATTCCGGTGGTAGTGCTTGGCGGCGGAAGGCGCTACGCCGTCCCAGGCTAGGACGCCTTCTCGGGCGCCTTCTGTACCGCCAGCTCCGCCAGTTGCTGGTACAGACTGAAGCGCGTCTCCACGTGCTTCTGGGCAAGTCGCAGGTAGCGCTCCGCAGCCTCCGGGTGCGTTCGATTGAGCACGCTGAAACGGGTCTCCGTGGAGACATAGTCCCGATACGGAATGCTCGGCGGCTTGCAGTCGATGCGCAGAGGATTCTCGCCCTGCTCGGTGCGCCGCGGGTCGTAGCGGAACAGGGGCCAGTGACCCGAGCTGACCGCCAGATCCTGCTGACGCAGGTTGTGCGACATGTCCACGCCATGGGCGATGCAGGGCGAGAAGCCGATCAGCAGGGACGGGCCGTCGAAGGATTCAGCTTCCAGGAACGCGCGCACGGTCTGCACGTCTTTGGCGCCGAAGGCCACCTGCGCCACGTAGACATTTTCGTAGGCCATGGCCATCATCGCCAGGTCCTTCTTGAACGTGGGTTTCCCGGCGGCAGAAAATTTAGCAACCGCGCCCAGGGGTGTCGCCTTGGAGGTCTGGCCGCCGGTATTCGAGTAGACCTCGGTGTCGAGCACCAGCAGGTTGACGTTGCGCCCTGCGGCCAGCACATGATCCACACCCCCGTAACCGATGTCGTAGGCCCAGCCGTCACCCCCAATGATCCAGACGCTTCGCCGCACCAGGGAGTCACAGAGCGCCTCTAGGGAACGCGCCTCGGCACCGTCGATGTGGTTCAGCTGCTCGCGCAGCGCGGCCACCCGCTGGCGCTGCTCGAAGATACCCACCTCGGTGGCCTGGTCCGCCGTGAGCAGGCCGTCGACGAGTACTTCGCCGATCCGCGGGGCGAGCCGTCTGACCAACTCGCGCGCCTGATCCACCTGTGCGTCGAGAGCGAGTCGCAACCCAAGTCCGAACTCCGCGTTGTCTTCGAACAAGGAGTTGTTCCACGTCGGCCCGCGGCCCTCCGGGTTCGTGCTGTACGGGGTGGTGGGCAGGTTGCCGCCATAGATCGAGGAACAGCCCGTGGCATTGCCGATCAGCATTCGGTCACCGAATAGCTGGGTCGCGAGCTTAATGTAGGGCGTCTCGCCGCAGCCGACGCAGGCGCCGGAGAACTCGAACAAGGGCTGTAGGATCATGGCGTGCTTGATCTTGTTCGCCACGAGCCTGCTGCGATCGTATTCCGGCAGGCCGAGAAAGAAGTCCCAATTTTCCCGCTCCCGAGCATGGTACTCCGGATCCGGCGTCATGTTCAGCGCCTTGCGCTTGGGGTCCTTACGGTCGCGGATCGGGCAGACCTCGACACACAGTCCGCAGCCGGTGCAATCGTCCGCCGCCACCTGGTAGCTGATGTGGTACCCCTGCGGGAAATCCTTGCCCTTGATCGGCACATGGAGGAATGACTTTGGCGCTGCGGCCGCCAGCTCCGCAGGGTAAACCTTGGAACGAATAGCGGCGTGGGGGCAGACCAGGGGACACTTTCCGCAATGGGTGCAAAGGTCTGTTTCCCAGCGGGGCAGCTCCAGCGCGATGTTCCGCTTTTCGTAACGGGTGGTGCCGGTGGGCCAGGTGCCGTCGGCCGGCATCAGGCTTACCGGGAGACGGTCTCCCTGGTCCGCAAGCAGGGTTGCAGTGACCTTGCGCACGAACTCCGGGGCGCTTTCCGGTACCACCGGTGGCCGCTCGAACCGGCTGCTCGCCTGCGCCGGGACCCTGACCTCTTGCAGGCCTTGCAAAGCGGCATCGATGGCGGCGAAGTTGCGTTCCAGAAGTCGCTGCCCTTTGCGGCCATAGGTCTTGCGTACCGCCTGCTTGATCTGCGCGATCGCCTCCGCCTCCGGCAAGATGCCGGAAATAGCGAAGAAGCAGGTCTGCATGATCGTGTTGATGCGCCGCCCCATGCCCGTTTCAGCGGCAATCCGGTACGCATCGATGACGTAGAAGCGCAGTCCCTTGTCGATCATCTGCCGCTGCATGCGCCGCGGCAGATCGTGCCACACACGGTCCGCTGTGGTCGGCGAGTTGAGCAGAAACACAGCGCCGGGCGCGGCCTTGTCCAGCATCTCGTAATGGGCAACGAAGGTCGGCTGGTGGCAGGCCACGAAACTCGCCTGGTCGTCCCCGATCAGGTAGCTGGAGCGAATCGGCCTGCGACTGAACCGCAGATGCGATATGGTGACCGCTCCTGCCTTCTTGGAGTCGTACTGAAAGTAACCCTGGCCATAGTTTTCTGTGCCCTCGGCAATAATCTTCACCGAGTTCTTATTCGCTGAGACCGTGCCGTCGGAGCCCAGGCCATAGAAAACACAGGCGGTGACCCCCTCGGCGGCATCCGCTTGGAAACTGGGATCCCACCGCAGGCTCGTGTGGGTTAGATCGTCGATGATACCGACCGTGAAGTGGTTCTTCGGCGGATCCTTGGCGAGTTCTTCGAAAATACCCTTGACCATTGCTGGGGTGAACTCCTTCGAGGACAACCCGAAACGACCGCCCACGATTTTCGGCATCGCCGACCTGTCCCCCTCGGCCATCGCCTGGGCCAGGGCCGTGACCACGTCCTTATACAAGGGCTCGCCGTCAGCCCCCGGTTCCTTAGTGCGATCGAGGACGGCGATCTGCAACGCGCTCGGTGGCAACGCACCAAGCAGAGCAGCCGGATCGAAGGGTCGGAACAAGCGCACCTTGACTAAACCGACCTTCTCCCCGCGGGCCGCTAGATGCTCGACCGCTTCCTCGGCAGCGCCGATTCCCGAACCCATCAACAGGATCACCCGTTCGGCGTCTTGCGCCCCCAGGTACTCGAAGAGCCGGTACTGGCGACCGGTCAAGGCCGCGAACCGATCCATCTGTTGCTCAACGATCGCGGGGAGCCGCTGGTAGTAGGCGTTAACCGTCTCGCGGCCCTGGAAGTACACGTCAGGATTCTGCGAGGTGCCGCGGATCACCGGGTGGTCCGGATTGAGCGCCCGCGCGCGGTGCGCCTTGACCAATTCCTCGTCGATCATGGCGCGGATCGTCGCCGGATCGATCTGTTCGATCTTGGCCACCTCGTGGGAAGTGCGGAATCCATCGAAGAAATGCAGGAAGGGCACCCGACCCTCCAGAGTCGCGGCCTGGGCGATCAGCGCGAAGTCCATGACCTCCTGCACCGACGCCGAGCAGAGCATGGCGTAGCCGGTTGCCCGGCAGGCCATCACGTCAGCATGGTCGCCGAATATGGACAGCGCCTGGGCCGCCAGCGAGCGGGCCGATACATGCAGCACCGTGGGCGTCAGCTCGCCCGCGATCTTGTACATGTTGGGGATCATCAGCAGCAGGCCTTGTGACGCGGTGAAAGTAGTGGCCAGCGAGCCGGCCTGCAAGGCCCCGTGGATCGCTCCTGCTGCGCCCGCCTCGCTCTGCATCTCGATCACTTCCGGCACGGTTCCCCAGAGGTTCTTCACATCGAGCGACGACCACTCGTCGGCCCACTCGCCCATCGGGGAGGCAGGCGTGATCGGGTAGATCGCGATGATCTGGTTGGTCATGTGGGCGACGTAGGCGGCGGCCTCGTTGCCGTCGATGGTTACCATTTGTGGCTGCGGCATGGATCGGTCCCCGAGGGCGCGCGTCGAATGGCTTCCAGGATAGGCCTTTCAAACCGTGTTTTCCATGCGCTGGAGGTCGCGGGGACAACGGCTGGGCGGCCTAGTGCCAGCCGACGCGCTAGCGGCAACCGAGCCGACCGGTTGGGCCGCGGACACGCCCCGCGCCACGGAATCCGTATCGGCGGCGCGTTGGCGTGCTACTCTTGCCTTTATTCCGGCAACCCAGCCTAAACCACGCAATTCGGCACAGGAAACACGAGATGACTGACAACGCAGCAACGGAGGGGGTAGTACTTGCAATCTTGGAGCGGATGGAGAAGTTCCGCCTGCCGCGGGCCTTCGAGATCAAGGACAGGGTCGACGCCGGAGGACTGCTCGACGAGTCCGACATCGAGTTCCTAGAACATGTTATGCACGACTCGCAGGAGATCAAAAAGCTTGCGGACCAGAGAACCGATTTGCAGGATCTCTATACGCGAGCGATTGACCTCTACAGCGAGATCATGGACAAGGCGCTGGAAAACGAAAAGAAAACCTGACGCCCATCAGCGCGCCCTGGACCGTCGCGACAGCGGCTAGCCTTCGACCGGCAGCCCCGCCTGCTTCCATTCGGGAAAACCACTCTCCAACCGCCGCGCCCGCAGCCCGCGCTCGCGCAATTGCGCCACGGCCTCGAATGCGAGCACACAGTGCGGCCCGCGGCAATAGGCGACCACCTCCTGTCCTCGGTCGAGGTCTTCGAACCGGCGCTCCAACTCGTCCAAGGGGATATTCACCGCCCCTGGCAGATGGCCTGCGGAGTATTCCTCGGCAGGCCGCACGTCGAGTACGGTGACGAGACCCTCGCGCGCCCGGGTCAGCAACTCCCGGGCGGCGATCGGTTCCAGGCTGTCCTTTACCGTTAGGTAACTCGTCACCAGCCGATCGACCTCCGCCAGGCGCTGCTCCGCCACCCGGCGCAGCATACCCAGCAGCGCGACCACATCGTCGTCACACAGACGATAGAAGATCGTGACGCCTTGCCTGCGGCTTGCCACCAGCCCACTCTGACGCAACTGTTGCAGGTGCTGCGAGGTGTTGGCCACGCTGAGCCCGGATACCTTGGCCAAGGCGTCCACGCTGCGCTCCCCCTGCGCTAGGAACTCCAGCAGCTGCAACCGGTTTGCGTTGGCCAGTGCCTTAGCGACCCGCGCAAACTGGGCGAACAGATCGTGCTTGAAATTGATGCTTGACATGACTCCCCGGGCGTTTCACTATTATTCAATAGATCTATTGAATAATAACTTGGATTGTCGATTATAGTCTTCGGCACAGCGGAAGCAACCCTCTGGAGATAGCAGCCCATGGGTCTCAACGACTGGATCATGGCGCACGAACTGGGTATCCGCCTCGGCTTCTTCTTCGGGGTGCTCGGCTTGATGGCGTTCTGGGAACTGGCGGCCCCCCGGCGCGCGCTACGCGTGTCGAAGGCGCCGCGCTGGTTGAACAACCTGGGGCTGGTGTTCCTCAACAGCGTGCTGCTGCGCCTACTGTTCCCCGCCGCCGCAGTAGGCATGGCCGCGTTCGCGGCGAGCCAGGGATGGGGATTGTTCAACTACGCGCAAGCGCCGCTATGGCTGGCGATGCTGGTCTCGATTCTGCTCATGGACTTCGTCATCTGGCTGCAGCATGTAATGGTCCATGCGGTGCCCCTGCTGTGGCGTCTACACCGGGTGCATCACGCGGATCCCGATTACGACGTCACCACGGGCGCCCGCTTTCACCCCCTCGAGATCATCCTCTCCATGCTCATCAAGTTCGCTACGATTCTACTGCTGGGCCCGCCCGTGGTGGCGGTGGTGATCTTCGAGGTGCTGCTCAACGCCACCGCCATGTTCAATCACGGCAACGTGCGGCTTCCGCTTGGGTTCGACCGGGTGCTGCGCCTTTTGGTCGTGACGCCGGACATGCACCGGGTGCACCACTCGGTCGAGGACGACGAGGCGAACTCCAATTTCGGCTTCAACCTGCCCTGGTGGGACCGCCTGTTCGGTACCTACCGGGAACAACCCCGGCTCGGCCACGAGTCCATGCTCATCGGGATCCACGGCTACGACGACCCGCAGGAGATAGCGCGCTTGCCCGGAATGCTCATGCTGCCGTTTCACGGGCCGGTGACCGACTACGCCATTAACCGCCGCCGCTGGGCCAAACCCGAGGATTCCACCGACGAATAACAGGAGACTGCCGGCCGGCAGTCTCGACCCCTGGCCGCAATACGGAGTCACATCCAATGCATGTCCTATTCATCCTCAACGACCCCGCCTATGGGACCGAGCGCAGCTTCAACGGCCTGCGCCTGGCCAAGACGCTGTCGCGCAAACAAGCGCAGATTACGGTGTTCCTGATGGCCGACGCGGTAACCTGCGGCAAGCGGGGGCAGAAGGTGCCCGAGGGTTTCTACAATCTCGAGCTGATGCTCAGGGCCATCGCGCGCAGCGGCGAGGTGCTCCTGTGTGGGACCTGCATGGATGCTCGTGGGCTGCGCGACGAAGAACTAGTGGAAGGTGCGCGGCGCAGCACCATGGACGAGTTGGCGGAACGCACACTGGCCGCGGACCAGGTGCTGGTGTTTTGATAACCAGGGTCGCGGCCGATTGGCTTCTGCGCCCGGTGGCATTGAAAACGACGCCGGTTGCCCAATCGGCTGATAGCAACTAACGTGCAGCAATAGGTTTTCCCACGAGTTGAGATTTCGTTAATGCGGAAAGTCACCCTTCGCCCCGGCCTGGCAGCCCTCCTGGTCGTTGTTTGTGGGGTCCCGTCGGTTCGCGCCTCCGACGCAGATTCGCCGCGCGGGAACTGCGCTGCACCGGAACCGCGGACCGATC
>JAHEIA010000351.1 GCA_024639625.1 Chromatiales bacterium | reverse complement strand
GGGCGCTATGTGGAGTTTAACCTGGTCTACGACCGGGGCACCCTGTTCGGGCTGCAGTCCGGGGGCCGCACCGAGTCGATCCTGATGTCGCTGCCGCCACGGGTTAGCTGGCGTTACGACTGGCGGCCCGAGCCAGGCAGCCCCGAGGCAAGGCTGTACGAAGCATTTCTCAAGCCTCGGGACTGGCTCGCGGCAGATTCAAGCGAAGCCGAAGGGATGAAAAGAGAGCACTGAGGAGCGGCGATACGCCTGGGTCAGCATTGTGCCGGAACTGCGCAGCGCTCAGGTGCCGGTGTCCGCGAGCCTATCGCCTACGTGTTCTTCGATCCAATTGCGGATCCAGTGACTGGCTCGGGCACCGCTGAAGCGTCCCAGTTCGTCGCCGCCGACGAACAGGATCACGGTGGGAAAGCCGCGGAGTCGGTAGTGGCCGGCGAGGCGCATGTTGTCGTCCACTTCCACCTTGGCCAGTTTGACGGCCCCCGCTAATTCCCCGATCACTCGCTCAAGGTGCGGTGCCAGACCATGGCAGGGGGCGCACCAGTCGGCCCAAAAATCCACCAGGATCGGCCGTTTCCGAGACGCTTCGATAACCTCGACCGGAAAGCCCTTTTCGTCGACGTCGAAGATGTGCTGGGATTTGGTATTTAAATGCATGGCGACACCTCCTGCCGGCGCGGAGCAAACTGGGGAGCGATTTTACCAGAGCCGGCCGAGCGACGGAAAAAGTCTGCCCCTCAGTTGGGGGGCTGCTCCCGGTGGAAGAGCGGCATCCGTCGTAGCCGTTCCGCGCCGGCCGGCCCAGCTCGTTACGTTAGCTTGGCCGAGGACCCGCTGCTGTGCCATGCCCGGGCGTGGTGGGTCCGATTGGCTTTGGGGGTGAAGACCAAGACGTTCGAAAGGAAGTCTTGATTAACGCCATTGGGCGGCGATCTCACTTAGTGTTCCATGCTGCTATTTAATGTTCTAGAGTTTCCTCTCATAATTTTGGGGCAGCATAATAACCCGAGCCCTGACAAAGCCACATTCAGAGTCCCACAGAGGGTCCGAATCAAGGCGCGCTCCACAGGCAATGGTCGCCCCCTTGTCAAGGAGCGCAACGCCGAGTCGGGCCCTCTGTGGGGCTCCCCTCGGGCGAACCGCTGAGTGAGGTTTTGTCAGGGTTCGGGTTAGTAACATCCGTGGCACGTGAACGACATCTGCGAATCTTCTTTAACGTTTGATTTACCCTCCCAGGTGATTCAGACCAATATCAAGTGGGCGTCATAGTGACCTGTTACCATTCCGCAACTTCCGCCCCGCGGCGACGGGGCGGAGGCAAGCCCGGAGGATGGACCAACCTCCAATGTCCTCGCACTACTTCCCTAACCGCACCCCCAACTCCCGCGCACTCGTCAGGTAGAGCTTCGCCTTCTGATGCCCCGGCGCATACTCCAATGCCTTACTGAACTCCACGATTGCCTGGTCGTACCGCGCCGCCCGAAACGCGCTCACCCCCTCATCATAGTGTCGCTCCGCCAAAATCTTTCGAGTATCGGCGATGTACCTGTCCAATACCTCGTCAGAGGCCTCCCCATGTTTTCGGGCAAGGGTGAAGCGCTGCAAGGCCGCCTCGTACTGATGCTTCGACAAATCCTGCAGCGCCAGTCGCAGATTGCCCTCTGCGGCGGGTCTACCGGTGGCGGGCGCCTTTTTTGTCTCTTCATTCGCCCCCGGCACGCCGAGCGCCCCCCCGTCGGCCAGCTCCGCGGCATCGTCCCCGGCCCCATTGCCCGGCTCCGTCGGCGGCGCCCGGTAAGCCTGGACAGCCTCGGTGGAGACCTTGGGCACAGCCGCCAATTTGGCGAAGGCGCGCCTGCCCTCCAGTGCCTTCAGCTCGCGGATCGCGTCTGCATTGTCCGGTTGTAGGGCGAGCGTCTTGAGGAACTGTAGTTCAGCGTCCGCATACCTGTCCTTGCCGAGCGCCGATTTACCCTTCCGAAGCTTCTTCTCCACCCGTGAGGCGATCGCCCCTTCGAGTCGCTCGATCTCGGCACCCGGCTCGGCTGCCTCGGGCGCGACCGCGCTGATGACGAGCCATTCACGGAGGGCAAGCGCAAATGAGCCGCTGGACTCGTAACTTCTCGCCATTTTCGAATGCTCGATCACGAACGCCTGCTTTGCCCCCGCGGCCGCCCAACTGCCGCTGGGCAGGCTGGTGCATCCGCCAAGCTGCAACGCGGCGATGCCGAGCGGGATCATCCAGCGCCAACCGATCATCGAAGGTCCGTAGATTCAAATGTACGCAGAGCCTGCTTGAACTCTTCGATGCCGTCGGTCTCGTAGATCATGGTGCGACGCAACGTATACGGATAGGTAAAGAACGCGTTGCCGCCCCGGTCCACCGTTACACCGCTTTGATAGCCGGTTCTTTTCAGTTCCTCTACGACCGGCTGGTTCACCGCTCCGAACGGGTATGCGTAACTAAACACCGGCGCTTTCATCCGTTTCCGCAGCACCTCAGCGGGGATGCGCACCTCGCCCGCGAGCCTCTTCATATACTGATCGTCGCTCTCGGAGGCCAGACGCACCGTAAGGTTGTCGTGAGTCTTGGAATGGGCTTGGAACGAGATAAGACCGGAGCCCTCCATCTCCTGCATCTGGCGCCAGTTCAGGCCGCCGTTGCCGATGTAGTCGCTATAGATGAAGATGGTTGCCGGATACCCATACCGCTTGAGCACCGGGTAGGCGATCTCGTACACCGACCTATACCCGTCATCGATGGTTAAGACCACCGAACGCTGAGGAATCGTTGCTTCGCCGCGCAGGAAGGCAAGCACCGCCTTCAGGGGTATTACCCGGTAGCCATTGCGGTCCAGATAATCCATCTGTTCCTCGAACTGGTGCTTGGCAACAGACAGCTTGCCCTTGCCCGCGCCAAAGCGATGGTACGAAAGTACCGGCACGGTCTGGTAGCCGTTGGGGAAAACCCCGACAGGGTTGTCGGGCCCTAGTGGAACTACTACGTATTGCCCGGACTCGATCCCGGGACCGCCGTTGGCGTCGGCAATCCGCCAAGCCTGCTGGGCATCGCCCAGGAAATCCCTCGCTAGGCTCGCAGTGGTTTCTCCGTCGCCCGCTAGCAGCACGATATACCGTCCATTCTGCCCCAGAACCTGGGTGGGACGCACCGCCGGGGCAATGCAGGCCGCGAGCATGGGGAGCATTGGAAGCAACCCCCATAGACGGAAAGACAAAAGACGAGAAATCAGCAGCATCACGCTTAGGCTCCTAAGTCCGGATGCGGCCCCTTTCCCAGCAGGTGCCCGGGGGCCAAAATCGCCGTGGCAAGACCACTACTTATTCCATACAATGTAAGCATACCTAATCTACGCAAACAACTACCAATCCATGGCCGGTTGCGTACGTCATGTCAACTTCCCGGGGCCGGCAAGAGCTGTAGCAAGCGGATTTGACCAGGCTGGGGTATGGGGTTCTCTTGCACGACAAAACGAATCGATCACAGGAGAAGACCGTCATCCGTGCGCCCGCTCAGAGCGCAGGGAAAGGCAACAGCCTTGCAAAAGGCTACGTCCTCGATAACCGGTATGTGATTGAGGCGGAACTTGGCGCCGGCGGTTTTGGGATTACCTACCTGGCCAAGCACCGCTATCTGGAGTGGGTAGCGATCAAGGAATACCTCCCTGACGGTGCGGCGGTGCGCAACGCTGGGTCGCACGTGCACGTTGTTTCGGAGCGGTATGCCAAGATGTACTCCTGGGGCCTTCACCGGTTTCTGGACGAAGCCCGGTTGTTGACCCAGTTCGATCACCCCAACATCGTTTCCGTGCAGGACTTCTTCGAGGCCAACGACACCGCCTATCTGGTGATGAACTATGTACGCGGTCGAAGCCTGCAGACCGAGATCGACGCCGGCCGGGTGTTTGACGAAGACGCGCTGCGAAAAATCAGCTACTCCCTCCTAGACGCGCTGCGGTGCATACACCGCGCCGGCCTCTTCCACCGGGACATCAGCCCCGACAATATTCTGCTGCGGGAAGAAGACGACACGCCTGTGCTGATCGATTTCGGGTCTGCGCGCTATGCCATGCGCATGCATGGAGCGGAGCAGGTCACGGGCGAACA
>JAHEIA010000350.1 GCA_024639625.1 Chromatiales bacterium | reverse complement strand
GATGACGAAGACAATCGCCGAGATGCCGCCAAGAAATACCAGCAGCTGAACCAGCTTGTCGATGTACCAGTCGAGGTTGCGGCGGTCGAAGTCGCCGCTCGATTGGGCGAGGGTAGTATCAGCGTCCGCCATTTCAGGAGGCTCCTTCGCCGCGCAGGAGTTCCATCAATTCCCGGATCTTCAGCGCGAGCTCCCGATAGAGCGCCTCCAGTTGCTCCAGAGAGTCCCCCTCCGGAACTGGGCCGACGTCCCACGCCAGGGCCGCGGTGTGGAACGGCATGTGGGGAAAATAGTCGCGCACCGGGCCCTGCAGGCTCACGATCACGTGCTGGGCGGCGATCTCCTGGTGGAGCGTGGGCACTCCGGCGGGGCGAGCACCGCCGAGGTCGACCCCGCGTTGAGCGAGAAACGTCAGCAGCGAGGCCTTCGGCTCCGCGGCGGGGGTGCGCCCAGCACTGCGGTAGCGGCCGCTTTCGGGAAAGCTGTTGCGGGCGATGGCCTCCGCCATCTGGCTGAGGCAGGAATTGTCCTCATCTACGAACAGCACGTTGTACACTTTGGGCGCCTTCTGGCTGCCGGTAACAGCGAACACCGTTTCCTCGCACAGGTTCTTCGCCTGATCCGCGACTCGCTTCAGCTGGGTGAAAACCACGAAGATGCCCAGCAGGTCCTTGATCGCCTGCTGGCCTGAGTTCTCCATCAACTCGTCGTACACCGTGTCCATATTGGTTTCGATCTGATCGGCGAGGGTGGCTGTGCTGCGCGCCATCTCGGCATTCAGTTCGTTGAAGCCCACGATCGATTGGCGGAGCAGGAGCAGGGTTTCCCCGGCCATGCGTTCGAGCTCCCGGGCAATCCCCCCGCTCGGTGCACCCGACAGCTGCACTGCCTCGCGACAGATGGTCACCGCGTAGTCGCCGATTCGCTCGAGCTCCATATTGGCGCGGATCACCGAAGACAACAGGCGCAGGGGACTGGCGCTCGGTAGATGCACGGCGATGAACCGGTGGCATATGCGGTCGATCTCCCGCATGGTGCGATTGATCGGATGGTCGGCGAGTACGGTGGCGTAGGCAAGATCGTGATCACCGGTCTGCAGGGCGTGGACCGCGTTCTTGACGGCGGTTTCAACCTGATTGGCTTGCTCCGCGATTCGATTGCGGATGTCGGTCAGGTCTTTCTCCAAGCGGGCTTCTAGATGGGACATGGCGTACCTGTGCGCGTGGCCGTGAATTGCAGGAGCCCGGCGCAGGTGGCGTCCGCCTGCCTGCGCCGGGAGGGCTAGTTCGCTCTGCTCAGTTGCACTGAACGTCGCGTATCGGGGCGTATCCCTTGTTCAACAGGATGCACTGCCCGGTGTCGCTCTTGATCCAATCCATATAGGTCTTGATCGCGCCCTCGGGCTCGCCGTCGGTGTACATGAACAGGGGGCGGGCGATCGGGTAGCTGCGGTCGCTGGCGGTCGCGACGCTCGGCGAAACGCACGCGCCTCCGGTCTCCTGGGCGATGCAGGCCATCTTGAGGTGGTCGGTCGCGTAGGCGAGACCGCTATAACCGATGGCGCAGGGGGTCTTCTCGACCAGGTCGGCGACGTCCTTGGAGCCGTGCATGTCCAGCGTTCCCTGGCGGTATTTCCCGCCCTTACCCAGTATCGCTTTCTGGAAATAGGCGTAGGTGCCCGAGTTGTTCTGCCGGCTCACCACCACGATCTCGTCGCTGTCGCAGCCCGGGACCGTGACCCCCAGATCGGACCATTTGCTGTACTCTTTGCCGCGGCCGTAGATCTTGCTCAACTGTTCGATGGAAAGATCGTCGATCGGGTTGTCGCTGTTCAGGAACACCGCCAGGGCATCGTAACCCACGACGTGCTCCACGGGGTGCTGTCCCTTCTCCTCGGCGCTCTTGACCTCCTTTTCCTTCATCTTTCGGCTGGCATTGGCAATGTCCACGGTGCCGTTGATCATGGCGGCGATGCCGGTGCCGGAGCCGCCGCCCGATACGGCGATGGCGACGTTCGGATCGACCTTTCCGTATTCTTCTGCCCAGGCCTGGGCCACGTTGACCAGGGTGTCGGAGCCTTTGTTCTGGATTACCGTACGATCGGCCGCCTGGGTGGAGGCGGCACCCAGCAGGACAATGCCCGCACCGGCGATACGAAGAAGAGCTTGTTTCATGATTGTCAGGTTCCTTTAGCGGTTGGATAAAGAAGATCACCCTGCCCGGGAGGGCGCTTGGCCCTGTTTGGTGTCCGGGTGAATCGACAGAGACGAGTTTTTATTGTGTGAAGGTTCAGTAACAATATTATTGCAAAAAGATTACGATTTGATGACGGCGGTTGCGGAGTTACAGTCGACCCGCCGACTGATACAATTAGAACGATTCTGCTGGGAATCGATCAATCTGCGTGAACGAAATTCTGACCCTGCTCCTGCTGTTGTTCTTCTCCGGCCTTTTTTCCGGCTCTGAAACGGCACTGACCGCCCTTTCCCTGGCCCGCGCGGAAGGCTTGCGCAAGGAAGGCCGCACGGGTGCGCGCGCCCTCTACGAGCTGAAACAGGATCCGTCGCGGATGCTGATCACTATCCTGATCGGCAACAACGTGGTCAACATCGCAGCCTCGGCCATGGCCACCGTGGTCGCCACCCGCTGGTTCGGCAGTATGGGACCGGGGATCGCGGTCGGGGTATTGACCATTCTGATCCTGATCTTCGGTGAGATCACGCCGAAAAGCATGGCGACCCGCTACTCCGAACGCATTTCGTTGTTCATCGCGCCCTGGATGCTGGGCTTCATGCGTCTGATCTATCCTTTGGTGTGGCTCTTCAGTCAGTTCACCAGTTGGGTGCAGAAGAGGTCCGGACGCGCGGCGGATCCCACGGTGACCGAATCCGAGTTGATGAGCATGATCGAATACGGTGAGGAGGAGGGCGCGATCGACTCCGAGGAGCGAGAACTGATCGAACGCGTTTTCAGCTTCAACGACCTCAAGGTCGAGGACGTGATGACGCCGCGGCGGCAGATATTCGCCCTCAGCGGCAGGCGCACGGTCGGCGATGCGCTGTCGGACATCAGCCACAACAGTTACAGTCGGATTCCGCTCTACAGTGAGGACCCTAGCGAGATCGTCAGCATCGTCTCGTTGCGCGATATCCTCGAGGCGATCGTTGAGGGGCAACTGGAGCGGACGCTGCACGCCATCGCTCGCAAGCCCTTGTTCGTGCCGCGCAACCTGCCGACCGACGAGATGACCGGCCTGCTGCAGCGCAAGAAGCAGCACATGGCGATCGTGGTCGACGAGCACGGGTCCATGCAGGGCATCGTTACCCTGGAGGACCTGCTGGAGGAACTGGTCGGCGAGATCTACGACGAGTCGGATATCCTGCCGGAGGAGGTAATGGAACTGCCGGGGCGGAAGATCGTCGTCGAGGGGGCCACGGAGCTTCGGGTGGTCGAGGAGTATTTCGATGCGGACATTCCCGGCAAGCCGACGGACACCGTGAGTCTCTGGATCCTGCAGCACACCGAGCGCATCCCGCGAGCGGACGAACGCTTCACCATCGACGGATTCGAGGTGGTCGTGCAGAGCGCGTCCAGTCACCGCATCATCGAGGTGATTATCGGCCGTGTGGGGGAGGCGGTGGCCGAGTCGCCGGAAAGCACCGGCGCCCCCGCTCCTGGTTCTGCCTGAACGAAAGATCCGGTGCGCCGCTTAGCCGGCGAGGAAGGGCCGGTCGATGGGCTTGTAGTTCCGCATCGCGCCCATCGCGTCCAGCATGCTGCAGAGGAAGCCGGTGGCCGATATCCTGCCCAGACCCCCGCATAGGCAGGAAGTCTCGCCAAATTGTTCACAGCCGTCTCTGCGCCCGGTCGGGGAACGCAGCAGCGACGGCACCGGATCTCCGGTATGCCGGCCGCTGTTGCTGTCGGTGGAATGATCTCCGGTGACCGCGACGACCAGGTTCGGCTGCTCGAGCACCGGCAACAGGGCGCGATCGATGCGTTCCAGCAGGTCGCGCTTGCGTTCCGGCTCCCGGTCATGGGCGCAGATGTCGGGGCCCTTGATATGCAGGATCACCAGGTCCCTCTGCTGCAGGGTCGCCAGCGCGAGATCGACCTTTGCTTGGA
>JAHEIA010000349.1 GCA_024639625.1 Chromatiales bacterium | reverse complement strand
GACTCACCAGATCCATCAACTCGTCGATTAAGGGCGGCAACTCGATTGTCTCCGGGTGCAGCACGGCCTGCCCCGCCTCAATACGGGAGATATCCAGGATATTGTCGATCAGGGAGCGCAAATCCTTCCCCGCGTCGTAGATCACCTGTGCCTGCCGGGCCTGATCGAGAGACAATTCATCCCGTCGTTCCGACAACATCTTGGAAAGCAGCAGGATCGAGTTCAGTGGGGTGCGTAGTTCGTGGCTTACGTTGGCCAGAAACTCCGACTTGTATCGATTGGATACCTCCAATTCCCGCGCATGCTGCTTGAGCGCGCTGTTGTGGCGGGCATGGCTCTCCGCCAATCGTGTCAAGCCGTCGCCGAGTTCCCTCAACTCGCGAGGAGAGCGCCAGGAAAATACCACGGAATCGTCGTTCTGCAGCATGCGCCGTACACCCTCGGTCAGTTCGCGTCCGGTGCGCTCGATGCGCAGTGCGAACCAGCGGGCAACGAACAACACGGCAACGACCAGTGCGAGGATGATGGCCAGCATACGCACCGTGACGGCGTTGCGGAAGGCCGCCAGCGGTGACGGATCCACATTCCGGCCGACCCATAGAAATCCCCCGTTCTCGGTGATCAACATGGGCACCCAGATCACTTGCCGACCATCCCCCTTCCACAACGCCAGTTTGCCGGCTCGAAAGATCTGCTCTAGGCCCGGAAAATCGGCGAAAGCCTGGTCTGCCCCCTGCTCGGCGCCGTTGTAGCGGAGGTAGTTTCCATCCTCGGTGACCCAGAGGGTGTCGCGGTACGCGTTGGCCATTCCGCCGACGTCGATGGTCATCACCACGCTCCCCATCGGCGCCTCCGATTGCTGTTCCGTAGAGCCGGTGATCGAACTGATCATGTGCAGACTCATCAGGCGCCGCGGGTCGGTCAAGGCAGCCACCGGATCCAAACTGATCGGTGTCGCCAACACTCGGCCGCGTTCCAGATTCTTGCCGGCAGCCAGGAATTCAGCCGCCGGTCCTATGGGTCTGCGGGTGGTCGGGGTCCACTCGAGGGTGGCACGATCTCGCTCGAGCCAGAATCGCTCGCTGCCTTCTCGGTCAAGGAACAGGATCTGGATAATGTCGAGCTGATCGCGCAGGATCTGGTTTAACCATTGAGTATAGCGGGCGCGCGCCAAGTCGATCTGAAGGTAGTCCGCGCTTTCTTCGTCCCCCAAGAGCGAGCCCGGCTCGGGCAATTTCGAAAGCAAGCGCACCATCTCATGGCGGCTGGCGAGATGCTGATCCAGATCGTTGAAGTCCGCCCGCAGATTGAGCAGATGCGCCTGGTGATACAGGGCCTCCACCCGATCGAGCACCAGCGGACGGTTGATTAGCACAGCAGCGATCAAGGGCGCCAGCGCAAACAGGAAGAGCACCGACAGGATCTGCGTGCGCAGCCTCATACTCTTGTTTCCCGCAGTTCGCTTTTCACGCGCGGTGCCCCCTGCCGCAAACGGGACGCGGCAGCTGCGCCCCACGCCGGCAGCAGCGAGAGGGCTGCTTCAGCCTAGGCCTCTGATCAGCGCCAACACGGCGGCAGCATGTCCCTTGGGCTTGATATCGTAGAGCGCGTGCCGAAGCACCCCCTGGCGGTCGATGACGAAGGTAGAACGCAAGATGCCCATGCGCTTTTCACCATTTTTCTCTTTCTCGCGCCAGACGCCGTAGCTCTCGCAGATCTCTCCCTCTATATCCGCCAACAGCTGCACGTTCAAGCCGTATTTATCGCGAAAATCCCCGTGGCTCTGGCAATTGTCCTTGCTCACTCCGATGATCACGGTTTCGTGTTCCGTGAACTCGCCCATCAGGTCCGAAAACTCCAGGGCCTCGATGGTGCAACCCGGCGTATCATCCCTCGGGTAGAAATAAAGCACGACGTTGTTGCCTCGATAATCCGCGAGACTCACCATCTGCATGTCCGCGTTCGGCATCGAAAAATCCGGGGCGATTTGCCCAACTGTCAGCATTCGGACACTCCCGTATCTGCTCGCGATTGAATACCCGGTCCACAGCGGGTTCCGCTGCCCCTTGCGCGCGGAGAAAGAACACTCCGATATGCACAGCGAAAGCCTATTTTTGAATTGCGGCCGCGTCAACCAGGAAATGCAGCCATATACGGCGGCCGTCGACCCTGGCCCGCTGCCGGAGGAGGGTGCAGATAGGCTAGGCCTCGCCGCAGATCGGCAGCAAGACGCACGCCGCTGTGCCACCGCCAATGCGGTCCCGCATCTCGATTCGACAGCCGTTGGCATCGGCGAGCTGGCAGGCGATCGCAAGCCCCAGTCCGCTGCCGCCGGTGTCCACGCTGCGCGAGGTTTCGAGCCGATAGAAAGGGCGAAATACCGCCTCTTTTTCACCGTCCGGTATCCCCGGCCCCCGATCCAGAACCTGAATCTCGGGACGCGGGCCGGAGCAATCGAGGGTTACCTCAACCGGCTCGTCGCCGCCGTAGCGCAGCGCGTTTTCGATCAGATTGGCGAGTACCCGGCGCAAAGCAGTGGTGTTCACGCGGCAGGGACAGGCGCCCGGGGGCTGCCAAAGGATCGGTCGAACTTCATCGGAAAGCTCGAGTACCAGGCCGTCGATCAGTTCCGCTGCGTCGACATCCTCGCGCTTTCCGGCCTCCAGGTCGCGCACTAGCGTCAGCGATTGGCCGATGAGGCGATCGATCTGCTCGAGATCCGCTTGCATGCGCTGCACCAGAGGTCCTTCACAACCATCCGGAAGCATTTCCAGGGCCAGGCGCATGCGTGCGATTGGGGTTCGCAAATCGTGCGAGATACCGGCCAGCAGGGTAGTGCGGTTGGCCAGCAAGTCTTTCACCTGGCGCGCCATCTCGTTGAATCGCTCAGCCAGGGCGGCGAGTTCCCCGGGGCCTCGCTCCGGGAGAGCATCCGGCAGTTGCCCCCGACCTACCCGATCCGCCGCTTCGCTCAGCCGAACCAGCGGACGGGTGATCTGGCGCGCCAGCGCCGCCGAGGTCAACAACACCAGGATCAAGAACAGGGTCAGCAAGACGGCCAGACCGGTAGCCGGCCGGGTCTCGATCCGGTCACGCGGAAAGCCCACCCGTACCGGTTCCTTGTTCTGGCCGACGGTCATCTCGATCCAGAACCAGCGCCGGCCGTCGATCTTCTGCGAGCGCAGTGGCAAGGGGAACCCAAGACGGCTTTCCAGCGCCTGTTCCACCCGGTACACGTAGGGTAGAAAGTATTCGTCGTTCGGGAGATCCGCCTGCTCTTGCGTGATCCAAAGATGGTGTTCCGCGTAGAGCTTATCGACATAAAACTGCCGCAGATTGGGCGGCAGCATAGCCCAGGTCTGCGCCGATAAGACCACGAAGGCAGCCAGATCCTCGGCCGAGCGTTTGGACACCGGGGCCAACGCATAGTAGACCACGGCCGCGAAATTCAGCACCGCGAAGATACCGAATGAAAGCACCAGGATACCCAGGGTCCGGCCGAACAGGGTTGTCGGCAACAGGCGTCGCATTCGGATCAAGGCTCCTCGCCTTCCGGGACGAACATGTACCCTTTGCCCCACACGGTACGGATGTATTTGGGATCTTTGCTATCGTCTTCGATCTTGGCCCTCAGGCGGGCGACTCGGACGTCGATACTGCGATCGAAGGGCGATCGCTCGTAGCCTTTGAGCAGGTCAAGCAAGCGGTCCCGGTCCAGGACCTTGTTGGGGTGCTCGGCGAAGATGCGCAACAGATTGAATTCGCCGGTGGTCAAGGACACCTTGTTCGCCCCGCGAAACAGTCTTTGGGCCGCGAGATCCATGGAAAACGGGGCGAACTCCAGCCGTTCCGGTTTTCTCGCCAACGCCTCGCTCTCGCCACCTGAATGCCTCCGTAACACCGCGCGGACCCGCGCCAGCAACTCCCGGGGATTAAATGGCTTGGGCAGATAATCGTCGGCCCCAACCTCCAGACCGACTATGCGGTCCACGTCGTCGCCGCGCGCCGAAAGCATGATGATGGGCATATCCCCAGCGGAGCGCAGCCGGCGGGCGATGCTCAAACCATCCTCGCCGGGCAGCATCAGGTCCAAGATCAGCAGATCGGCCGAATGATCGGACAGCCA
>JAHEIA010000348.1 GCA_024639625.1 Chromatiales bacterium | reverse complement strand
CCGTAGGACAGGGCGGCGGCCCGCGTGCCGCCGCCGGAGAACGCCAGCATCAGCGCGTTTTCGCTGGTCTGCCATTCCTTCATATACGATTTGATCGAATAATCCTGTTCGCCGGTAGTGCCCTCGCTGGGAAGGTTCTGCACCACTCCATAAGAAGCGCAGCCGGTGAGCAGGATGGCAAAAGAAACCAGCGAGACCAGTCTCAACATGGCGCTCCCTCCGAACTCCCATTTGATCCCAATCAAACCGCCTGGAGGCGCTTCATGGGAACAGCGTGTCGCCAAACCAGCAGAAGCTGCGGCAGATTGGGACCCGAAAATGCGGAGTCTAACCAAAACTTTCATTTCTGTCCGAACAAATCGCTTGCGTCGGCGAACGCAGCAACAAGGCAGATTTACCGCCTTCCGCGGGCCTATTCCCTTGGCACAAGCGCCTCGACCACGAAAACGATATCGTCCATTCACGGACACGACCTGGCGCAGTCTCAGCAGCGTACGGCCCCTTGGTTGCAGACCTCTCGCTCAGGGTGTGTCGGGGCACAATGGGTCCATGTGGAGACGCTATATCGGTTGCGGCGACTAGATGGGTCAGAGGCGGAATCGACGCTCCATTTTGCCGGGCTGAACGCCGCGGATCCGGCTGCGGGCGCTGGTTAGTCGTGGGAAGAAGAACACAAGGTAGCAGGCGATCTATACTTAGGCAATATTCTGGGGTCAACAATTAAGTACAATAGCGAGTGAGCATCCCCCGCCGACTCGGCACCTCATTCAAGCCGAGCGATCAACAGCGATCAGGAGCAACCGGACAATGCAGATTACGGGCATGTATTGGGGCTCGAAACTTCTCAAGTACGTCGACTACCCCACGTCGGAAGTATTGGGTCCGGAGGCGAGCGGGGACCAGATCAAGGAACTGATCGGACGCTGGGGGGCTGTCTTCGTAAAACCGATGTTCAAGGGGGGCGTCGGCAAGAAGGGCCAGGCAGGCCTACTGGGACGGGCGCGGAATCTTGCCACGGCCATGAAGGAGAAGGAGCGACTCTATTTCGCCGAGCATGTCCACAACAACGTGCGAGCCAAGGCGGAGGGCGTAACGTTCGAGGGGGCGGTGCCTGCCGAGCATGAGATCTACTTTTCGCTAACGGACAGCACTAGGTATCGCGCCCCGGTCATCACAATCACCCACCAGGGAGGCATGGAGATCGAAGAGCTGCCCCCGGAGCGGATCGCCTGCATCCCTTTCGACCCATTGACCGGGCTCAAGGGCTTTGTGGTGTCAAATGCATTGCGCAAGATCGATGCGCCTCAGGAGCTTGTCAGCCCGCTGGTACAGAATCTGCCGAAGCTCTGGGGGCTGTACCACAACTACGGAATGACCACATTGGAGCTGAACCCCATCCGTATGATGCCGGTGGAGAAGGGGCGTCTTGCGCCCCTGGCGTGCGATTTCAAATGCGCGTTCGACGAAGACGACCCGAATTGGAAGCGGCTCGGGCTGCCCTCCGACCTGGATGCCTCCGGCTACTCGGATTTCGAACAGGAGGTAAACGAACTGCGCACCTACCAGGGGCAGTCCGACGTCTTCGTCATCAACGAGCGGGGCACCATAACGGCCATGACCTTCGGCGGGGGCGCCAATGCGCTGGTAACCGAACAGCTGGGTAACGCGGCCACCATCTCGTCAGATTTTGGCGGCAACCCACCCTACGAAAAGATGCTCGCTATCGCACGCATCGTTTACAAATACTGGCTGGCTCAGTCCAACGTCCTTTTCATCATCGGCGGGAAAGCGAACAACACGGACATCTACGAAACCTTCCGCGCCATGGCCGATGCCCTGCGCGACCACTTTCACAACTTCGGTCCTCAGCCGCTCTATGTGGTGGTCGGTCGCGGAGGGCCCAATCTCATCCGGGGCATGGGCTACTTGCGCGACACCCTGGATGGTCTCGGTCTGCCCTATCAGATGTTCGGATACGACTCCGCCATGAGCGAAGTAGTCAACTTCGCCCAAGCCGCGGACGAATGGATGCAGGCAGGTGGCCGCGAGAAGGTCACCAGCAAGATGGGCATCGGTTGACCGGATAGGATGGGTCGGGCTGGTAGCGGCCCTTTAAGACCGGACGCTGACTGGACCTATGCTGGAGATAAGAGCAACTGGGGGCTCGAGATGCATCAACAAGGCGTGGCATCATTTCCTCATTATTTCGTAGGGATCAACTCGCTAGCGGAGCTGGCTACGCGCCAGGATCGTGTCTGTGTGCTCAACATCACGGGCGGAGAGAGCCGTACGGTAACCCCCATCAGCCATACCTACTCGGGTGGCAATATCGTCTGCGGCACTGCCCCCGGCCGTTCGGGTACGGTCATGAAGACCCCGATAGGCGATATTCCCGTCTACAACAACGTCGCCGAGGCCATGGAGGCCGGCCACAAGTTCAATGTCGTGGTGATCTATCTCCCGCCCGCCGGTGTGCGCGATGGCGTGATGGAAGCGCTCCGGATCAATCCGGACCTGAAAAAGATCGTGATCCTGACAGAGAAGGTGCCGGTGCACGATGCGCGTATCATCCGCGCCCTGGGCCAGATGTACGGCGTGGACATATTCGGCGCCAACTGCCTGGGCATCGCCGACGCCCATAACCGGGTGCGCATCGGGGGGGCGCTGGGCGGCAGCGCACCGGCGGAGTCTCTGCGTCCCGGTTCCGTGGCGATCTTCTCCAATTCGGGGAATTTCACGACCACCATCGCGGTCTACCTGGCCACCGCCGGCTGGGGCACCACGGTATCGCTCTCCTCGGGCAAGGACGTCTACATCCACTATTCCGCCCCTGAGTTCACGCACGCCTTCCACAACGACTACCGTTCGAAAGTGGCGGTGATGTACATCGAGCCCGGTGGTTACTACGAGAAGGAACTGGTGTTCGAAAAGCCGGTGATCGCTTGTATCGTCGGCCGCTGGAAGGCGAAACTCACCCGGGCCTGCGGCCACGCAGGGGCCATCTCGGGCAGTGGTGACAGCGCCATGGCCAAAGAGCAATGGTTCATGGAGAAGTTCGGTGTGGAATCCATCTTCACCCCCGAGAACCCAGTGTGTACAAAAAGAGGGGCTGTGGTGATCAACATCGCTCACCTGCCGGCGGCGATGAACGCGGTGATGAAACGCAACGAGATCGCTCCGGATTTCGATCCCGAGGGCGACCTCTCCCTTAAGTGCTGGTTCAGCAATACCCAGGGGATCGATCTTCCGCGCCATCTCAACCCGACTGTGACCAAGGCGCTTGCCCCCTACGACGCGCAGATCGAGGGGCTTGGGGAGCAGGTGGGCGTGGTGTTTCCCCGTCAGCCCATGAAGGACGCCTCCGGCGCCTCCTTGATGGATCCCAGGACCCAGGTGACGCATCTCCACGGAACCAGCGTGCTGGATGCCGCCACCCGCACCTTTGAGGAGAACATTGTCCAGAGTCTGATCCGCGAGTATCCGGATGAGAACGGCGCCGCCCTCGCCAACGTGGCGCTAAACGCCTATATCAACCAGCATGGAAGCATTGGGCTGACCGCCGCGGATGCTGCAAGGGCTGCGGGAAACAGTCCCAACACGGCCCTGTGCGCGGCAGTCGCGTTGCAGGGACCTCGGCAGGTGGAGCCTGCGCGCCAGGCCGCTGCCGCCCTGCTGGATTTGTTCAAGAAGAGCGGGCTGAAGGACCCCGCGGATAGCGGATTCGATTTTTCTTCTCAGTTGCAGGAGGCGCTCGCCAGCGATGCGCGGGACCTGCTGGTCTCCAAGGCAGATTGCAGCAAAGGGAGCGTTATGCTCAAGGCGCTGGAAACCAAGGGAACGAAGTCCGTTTTCGTCGATTTTGTCAGGCACTTGGCACAAGAGGCAGGGGGCAAGGTGCGTGCGCAGGTGGTGCTGGCGGCGATCACCAATCATCTGGGCTGGAAGCCGGTGATGCGCAAGCGCATCCCGGCGCTTACCGTGGTCAATCTGCCCTGGCACTTCCGCATCTTCAGTACCCTGGTGGGTTCCGCAGCCGGCGCTGGGCAACAGACCGGGGAGCGCTTCTGTGGCGTGGCGAGCCAGGAGTTGATGAACGAATGGCGCTTTGCCGAGACTGCCCACTTGGCGCTGCTGGGCTCCCGGCCAAG
>JAHEIA010000347.1 GCA_024639625.1 Chromatiales bacterium | reverse complement strand
GGAGGAGCAACCCGCCTCGAAGGGGGGCCGCCCGCGCTCGATGCCACCTACGTAACGCTCTGAACAAAACGAGTTGGTGAACGACCAGCCCGCGCTCGGTCCTTTACCGGCGTCGGACAGGTCCTGGCTGTAGGGCGGCGCTTCGATGGTGAAGGAGTTCGCTTCGTCGATGCGCCCCTTATCGCGATCGAACTTCCAGTAGGTGATGCCGCCGCGGTACTTGGCGTTGAATTCCTCGAGCGGGACGAAACCGTTGTCGTACGGGGCCGCATACTGTGCCGCGGTGATTACATACTCGGTATTCGGCGTTACAAAAGCGCCGCCATGCTGCGACTTGAACACCGGGTTCACCACCATCTGTTTGGTCTCGAAGTCATGCAAGTCGATCACCGCGACCCGGGGATTCGCCTTGTCGTTGATGAACAGCCAGCGGCCATCGTATTCGCCGGCGGTCTCCGATATGGCCGGGTGGTGGGTGTCCCCGTAGTTGATCAGCTTGCCGCGGATCTTGCCTTGTTCCAACACCGCCTTCGACTCGTCGTCGAAACCGTAGCCCTGCCAAGGCTCGGGGGTGAATACGGCGATGTATTTTAGCAGCCGCATGGACGGGATCCCGTAGACGATCACCTGTCCGCTCTGTCCTCCGGAGCTGAACACGAGGTATTCGTCGCGGCCGCCCGTCGGTACATAGGTCTTCGCCGCCGCCAGCAGATCCTTCTGCGTGAGGCCGCGGCTCTTCATCACATCGTCCAGATTTTCGGCTGACCAGGCACTGGCCGCAAACCCCATGCCGAGCATGGCGCCAATCGTCAGCGACAGCATTCTCGTTTTCGTTGTCTTCATCTCGCCCCTCATTGCTTGGTGGTGAAAGCGCGGAAACCAACCCGTCTCGTTTGCACACTGCCAACAGGTTGATGATTCGCAATCAGCGAGGAACGCGCCTTGATCTGGGTCAAGTCCGGCGACAGCGTCTGGCCGGCAGGTTATGACAGGGAGCGAACGTCAGCGATCCGCCGCAAGGCTTCTCGATCCCGGATACGCACCCGGCTGCCGCGCACCTCTAGAATCTCTCGGATACTTAACTGCTTAATGATACGAGAGAAGGTTTCCGGCTTGACGGACAGGCGCGAGGCAAGAATCTGCTTCGGCACCTGCAGGGCGAACTCCTCACCATCCGCGGGCACCTGCGCCAGGAGATAGCCGGCAACACGGCAAGTGGCGCTTTGCAGTGTAAGGTGATCGATCTCGCCGATCAGGCCGCGCAGGCGCTGGCTCATATCGGCCATGAGCAGGAAACAGGTCTTCACGGACCCGGACAGCATGTCGGCAAAATCCCCCGCGTCGATACTGATGACTTCGCTTGCCTCCAGCGCCTGGGCGCCTACCGGATAACGCGGGGACTCGAGAAACATCAGTGCCTCGGCGAAGGTATTTCCGGGCATCACGAGGTCGATCACTTTTTCGTTCCCCGCGGGCGAAAGTCGGAACAACTTGATCTGCCCCGAGAGCACGAAGTAGAAACGCTGCGCAGGGTCTCCCTGCTCGAATAGGGCCTGCCCTTCGTCGAGCCGCAAGCGGTGGGCTCTACGCGACACGCGCTCCAACTGCGCCTCGGACAGGCGCCTGAACAGCATCCCTTGTCTGAGCTCCTCGATCACTGCGTACGGTTCCAGTCGTGGTCAATCACTGGTGGATACTAGCATCCTCCATCCGGCCCCGGCGATCGAGGCGCCTCATCGTTTGTCGACCGCCGTCCGAATAGGGAGCTGCATAGCGTACGGGACACCCCGGTCTTGATCCAAATCAAGGCCTGCATCCCAAGCTACCGTTTCAATACGGCCTACACGACCGCGAACGGGAACCCCGACCATGGCACAGACGTTTACCAAAGCGATGGCACGCAACATCTTCTACGGTGGCAGCGTGTTCTTCTTCCTACTGTTTCTCGCCCTCACCTTGGATACCAATCGAACGCTACCGGAGCTGGACAACCGCGCGGCGATCACCGAGCAAGTAGCGCTCGGCAAGCGGGTGTGGGAAGAAAACAATTGCATCGGCTGCCACACCTTGCTCGGCGAAGGGGCCTATTTCGCTCCTGAGCTCGGCAACGTCTATACACGCTTCGGCAACAGCAAAGAGGCCATCGTCGGTTTCATCAAGAGCCGGCCCAAGGACGGGATCCCAGGGCGGCGCAGCATGCCGCAATTCAATCTTTCGGACGAGGAGCTGGAAGCCATCGCCGAGTTCCTGAAGTACACGTCCGAAATCAACACCGCGGGCTGGCCACCGAACACCCAAGGTTGACAGGAGGAATCTCGCCATGCAGTACAAATCTCAAGCGGTCGCCAAGCCCTACTTCATCGCCGCGATCGGGTTGTTCATGGCCCAGATCCTGTTCGGCTTGGTCATGGGTCTACAGTACGTGGTAGGGGATTTCCTGTTCCCCGAGATCCCCTTTAACGTAGCGCGCATGGTACACACCAACCTGCTGATCGTGTGGCTGTTGTTCGGCTTCATGGGGGCTGCCTATTACCTGGTGCCGGAGGAGGCGGAAAGGGAACTGCAGGCCCCTTGGCTGGCCATCGCCATGTTCTGGATCTTCCTGATCGCGGGAGCACTGACCGTCCTCGGCTACCTGCTGGTGCCCTATGCCGGGCTCGCAGAGATGACCGGAAACCAATATCTGCCCACCATGGGACGGGAATTCCTCGAGCAACCCACGATTACCAAACTCGGCATCGTGGTGGTCGCGCTGGCGTTTCTTTTCAACATCGGCATGACGGTGCTGAAAGGACGCAAGACCGTAGTCAGCCTGGTCCTGCTCCTCGGCCTGCTCGGCCTTGCGGTGTTCTTCCTGTTCTCCTTCTACAACCCGGAGAATCTGGTGCAGGACAAGTACTACTGGTGGTGGGTGGTCCACCTCTGGGTAGAGGGCGTCTGGGAGCTGATCCTGGGCTCCATCCTCGCCTTCGTCCTAATCAAGACCACCGGCGTGGATCGGGAAGTCATCGAGAAGTGGCTGTACGTGATCATCGCCATGACCCTGATCACCGGCATCATCGGCACCGGCCACCACTACTACTGGATCGGCACCCCGGAATACTGGCAGTGGTGGGGGTCCATATTTTCCGCCATGGAGCCTATCCCCTTCTTCATGATGACGGTCTTCGCCTTCAACATGGTCAACCGGCGCCGCCGTAATCATCCCAACAAGGCAGCGATCCTGTGGGCCCTGGGTACCGCCGTGATGGCTTTCCTCGGCGCCGGCGTTTGGGGCTTCCTGCACACGCTCTCGCCGGTCAATTACTATACCCATGGCACGCAGATTACCGCAGCGCACGGGCATCTGGCGTTCTACGGGGCCTACGTCATGATCGTCCTTGCCATCATCTCCTACGCGATGCCTATGCTGCGCGGCCGCGAAGCAGCCAACAGCGAGCGTTCCCAGGTGCTGGAGATGTGGTCCTTCTGGTTGATGACCGTGTCCATGGTGTTCATCACGCTGTTTCTGACCGGCGCCGGAATTCTGCAGGTGTTCCTACAACGCTACAGCGAAAACCCCCAACCCTTCATGGCGGTGCAGGAGAAGATCGTGCTCTTTTACTGGCTGCGCGAGATCGCCGGACTGGTGTTTCTGATCGGTCTGATCTGCTATGTGACGAGCTTCTTCGTCGGTAGCCGGGACGCCGAGGTAAAGATCGGTAGCGCCGCGACCTCTCCCGCGTAACCTCTGGAGCACGGCCGGCGGCCGGTACTACCGCCGTCGGCCGTCGCACAGAGCGCCGACCCCAGGTCCCGCGCCTGCCCCGAGCCCTGCCTCCAGTAGTCCAAGGGTGTTTCGATCCCATCTGAAGTTGTTTTACCGGCCCGGTGGGCGGGGCCCAGCGCGGCACCGCAGCATGCGATCCGCCCGCGACCCAGACTGAAACATGCACACCTTAGCAAAGGAAAACCGCTACCCACCCGGCGACCTGGCGATCTGGATCTTCATCCTCGCCGAGTTGCTGGTGTTCGCCGCGTTCTTCGCTGCCTATGCGTTCGCCCGCATGCACCAGGTGGATCAATTCAATGAATTCCAGCAAACGCTCGACCGTACTTCGGCCCTGATCAACACCCTCGCCCTGATCACCAGCAGCTGGTTCGTGGCGGGCGCCGTG
>JAHEIA010000346.1 GCA_024639625.1 Chromatiales bacterium | reverse complement strand
GAATCCTGGTCAAGCTGTTGAAGAAAGGGCTGGCCAAGGCGGAGATGGACCCCATCCTGATCAACTTCGTTGGATCGATCGTCAGTACCCTGCTGCTGCTGTTCATCGTCATCGCGGCCCTCAATCAGCTCGGTGTCAACACCACCTCCCTGATCGCCCTGCTCGGTGCCGCCGGCCTGGCCGTCGGTCTGGCGCTTCAAGGTTCGCTGCAGAACTTCGCCGCCGGCGTCATGCTGATCATCTTCCGCCCGTTCAAGACCGGCGATTTCGTGGAAGCGGGTGGCACCTCCGGGGTGGTGGAGCAGATCAGCATCTTTACCACCATCATGCGCACCGGGGACAACCGCGAGGTGATCATTCCCAACGGCTCAATCTACAGCGGCACCATCACTAATTTTTCGGCACGGGATACCCGCCGGATCGATATGGTCTTCGGCATTGGCTACGATGACGACATCAAGCAGGCGAAAGAGACGCTGCAGGCCCTGCTGGATGCCGATGAGCGAATTCTGAAAGACCCGGCCCCGCTCATCGCGGTAGGGGAACTGGCCGACAGCAGCGTCAACTTCAACGTGCGCCCCTGGGTCAAGAGCGGGGACTACTGGGCGGTCAAGTTTGACTTCACCGAACAGGTGAAACTCACCTTCGACCAGAAGAAGATAGGCATTCCCTATCCCCAGATGGACGTTCACCTGGACAAGACGGCCTAATACGCCTCATAGGATAATATTGCCCGATTCAGCGAGCCGAGAAGCGGTCAGCGGCGCCCCGAAGGAAGTGCCCTTGAGGTGCTGGGCGTACGACCGAAGGACTAGCTGTCGCTGGTTCTAGGAAGTACAACAGCGCCGATGACCGCTTATCGACTCGCCGAGAATGACGGTTTTCTTGGCGAAAGTCAATGCCATTGCGGTGAAAGCGATGGTATGGGCCCTTGAGCCGTAATCCTGAACGGATGTTAATAACCCAAAGGCATGGGCGCAATTGTGAACGATTGTGACTAAGTCCATCCCAACCCTGACCGGGAACCCCCATTATTGTTATATTTCGGTGTCAGTCGGAAAATCATGTTGTGGCCGAACTGCCCGCGAGCAGGGAGAACATTGGTTAGTCGACATGCCTAGCGGAACAAGCCGTAGATACCTCCCCGTAGCCTTGACGGCGACATTCCGGCAACTACTCCTGTGTTGCTTACTTCCGGGCATGTCGGCTATCCAATGACCCCGGCACCTGCCGTTTGAGATTCAGGGCTGGTCGGTCAAATACCCTCGACCGATAGGCTAATGCAGGAACACGCAATCAGATGGCATGCTCCGCTGCCGGTTCTGACGGGGTATGGAAAGTTACCGGTTTCGCATTGCGGCCGGGTATCAGATTGCCCCTGCCCTTATTCCTTTCGCGGCGAGGGCAGCGGATTATTCACCAGATTCCCTGAGCGGGTTGAGAGAGGGCATTGCGTGATTCAATGTGACCGGCCATCTGATAAGATACTTTTTTACGAGACATCTTTGGAATCCTGTGTAACGGGAATATAGCCGTGAGAATCGCTTTCCTGGAAGATGACCTGCCCCAGGCGGAAATGATAAAAAACTGGCTTGTAGGGGAAAACCACTCATGCCGACACTACGCGGCGGCCAAGCCGTTTCTTCATGAACTCAGGCAAGAGAGTTACGATCTGCTGATTCTCGACTGGGAACTGCCCGAGTCCTCCGGGCTGGAGGTATTGCGCTGGGTGAGGGGGCATGCAGAGTGGCGGATTCCTGTACTCTTCATGACTCACCGGGACAGTGAGAACGATATCGTAAAGGCTCTTTCAGAGGGGGCCGATGACTATATGACAAAACCCGTCTCTCGAGAGATAGCGATAGCCCGGGTAAATGCCCTGGCAAGGCGCAGTGGAATCAGTCCGGAGGCAACCGGAATCTATCAGTTCGGCGATTACCGCATAACGACGAAAAATAATACGATGACGCGTAACGGTCAGGTCGTCGATCTCACGGAGAAAGAATTCAAACTCGCGCTGATGCTGTTCGTCAACGCCGGACGACTGCTTTCGAGAGATCACATGCTGGAGCAGGTGTGGGGTCTCGGGCCGGGATTGGCAACCCGGACTGTCGACACGCACATCAGTCGAATTCGTAGAAAACTGGCACTGATGCCGGAAAACGGCTGGAGACTCAAGGCGGTCTATCACCACGGATACAGGCTGGAGCAGATTTCCCGGGAACCGGGGGGGGAGGATAGCCGGGAATAGGTAGAGCGGTTCGGTGGCAGCTGCATGAGTTCAGGCCTATCCATAGCGGGCGATATTGATGACCGGGATCGCATAAGCCCCTGTCGGCGCCAGTTCCGGTCGGTCCGGCACTCTACTGGTTCTTCCTTGGCGCAAGAATGCGTTCTGACCAACACAGACCGGCGTCTAGAGAGTGGGCCGTCATTTCCATCATACTGACTCTCTTGATTCTTCTCCTGGTCTACGCGGACTGGTTGTGGCGCTGGGATCAGCTTCTTTACGACAGCCAGTTCAGGATATGGTCGACACCTCCACCGCAGGACATTGTCATCGTCGCCATCGACAATGCCAGTCTGTCCGAGTTGGGCCGATGGCCTTGGAGCCGGACCGTTCATGCCGAGATGGTTAAGCGCCTGACCGCGGCCGGTGTTCGGGCGATTGTGCTGGACATTCTCTTCGCTGAAGAGGACAGATCCGACCCGCAGGGTGATCGGGAACTTGTTGACGCCGTAGCCGAAAGCGGGCGGGTTGTGTTGCCGATTGTAATCGAGGAAATCAGTCTCGGGGGACAACTCGTCGAGACCCTTCCCATGCCCGCTTTGACCGAGGCCGCGGCGGGGCTGGGTCATGTTCATATCGACCTGGATCCGGATGGTATCGCGAGGCGAGTGCACCTGCTGGAGGGGCTTGGTACCGCTTACTGGCCTGCATTGAGTGTTGCCCTGCTGCGAATGATCGAACCCGCAGCATGGGAGACACTCCCGGGCACCCGCAGCCGAGCGAACAAGGCCAACTCGCAATATAGTATCGCCCGAGACCACCAGATTCTCATCCCTTTTTCCGGCCCGCCGGGCCACTTTCCGCAGATCCCTTTTTCCGACGTATTGAAGGAGAGGATTCTGAGCGAATCCTTGCACGGCAAGGTTGCCCTGGTTGGTGTTACCGCCACCGGGTTGGGCGATGATCTGCCAACGCCGGTTTCAGGCCGTAGTCAGCCGATGCAGGGCATAGAGATAAATGCAAATCTTATCGATGCGTTGAGACGGGGTGTTGTGATAGAAGTGATGGGTGTTCACTGGCGCATGCTGTGTTCCGGGGCGCTCCTACTGCTGCCTTTTTTCTTTTTTCCTCGGATGCCACCGAAATTCGTACTGCTGGCAACCGGCAGCACGATCCTGGGTACGCTGCTGTTCAGCGCAGTGTTACTGCATGGCTTTCAAGTCTGGTTTCCTCCTACGGCCGTTTTGATCGGATTGGTGCTGGGTTACCCCCTTTGGAGTTGGCGAAGACTTGAGCACAACATGCGTTATTTCGAGCAGGAGCTCGAGAGACTGCACTCCGAGCCCAGGGCAGTTCCCTTTTACGGAGCGTCGATGGAACTGTCCCGCGGTCTCGAGTTCCTTCGGGGTATTCTGTCGTTTCAGGGATGGGTCTTAAGGGATCAGTCGGGTCAGCTTAAAGCAGGCAGGGGGCAATTGCCAGGCGATCCGCAGCAGCAGATCTCGGCTGCAGGCTGGCTGGAGGAAAACGGCGCTCTCTGGACATCCATTCCTCGACAACAGGGTACCTGGTATCTGGGGATACGGAACAGCGACCCGGCGGCAATTCCTGCGAATGCCAGACTGCTGCTGACGGAATTCGTGTGTCATTTTGCCTCGACGCCAAGACCGAAACCTCGCAGTGCGGCGGAGCACATGGAAAATCAAATTCAACAGATACAGTCAGCCATCGCTGAACTCAGAACAATGCGTGGTCTTATTTCCGACACGCTTCGGCAGATGGTGGATGGACTGCTCGTGATCAACTCTGTTGGGCAGGTGGTGCTGGCCAACAGTCAGGCCAACAGCTTACTCGAAAGAGAGACGAAGCCGGACTCGCTGGAAACAGATATCCTGACGATCACCAGGAAACTCGAGATACAGGGCGGAATTAGTT
>JAHEIA010000345.1 GCA_024639625.1 Chromatiales bacterium | reverse complement strand
ATTTTCTGCGTTTCGAGCTCTCTCCCCAAATGGTTGACGCTGTCAACCAGGGCGCCGCGATAGCCGTGGGTACCGAGCATGCGGATTATCGTCATTACGCAGACGTGGCCCCGGCGGTGCTGGATTCGCTGGCGCGGGATCTGAGGTAACGTTCGAGAGGTTGGCTCCAAAACTCGCGTTCGCTTGGCAATCTGATGCGGAGGCAATCCTAATGTGGAAGTATCGAGGCCAAAAACGACCGTCGTTCGCCCCAGCACCCGGCGCCGGTCAAGAGTCCGTGTGGGACTATCCCAGACCACCCAAACTGGTCGCCGACACCCGGCGGGTCGAGGTCGTTTTAAACGGCCAGCGCATAGCGGATTCGAGCCGGATAGTTCGGGTATTGGAGACAGGCAGCCCGCCGACCTTCTATATCCCGCCCGCGGATGTTGATACGTCCTTGTTGGAACCGGCATCTGGCGCGTCCTTCTGCGAGTGGAAGGGGTGTGCGCATTACTGGAGATCCGCTGTGCCGGGTTCCTCGGATGCAGCACTTGGCTGGTGCTATCCGAAGCCCCAGACGCCATTCCATTCCATTGCCGGCTATTTTTCGTTCTATCCGGGGCGGGTTCGTTGCCTGGTCGACGGAGAGCGGGTCGATGCACAACCCGGCGGGATTTATGGCGGCTGGATCACCTCGGAGATCGTGGGGCCGTTTAAGGGGTCATCGGGCACCAGCCATTGGTGAAGGCGCTTGAATAGTCCTTCCGGATGAGTCTGTCCGACACCAGCGTTCCCTGAGTACCTCGTGTGTACCGTCCGGAGTAGGCCCCCATTCTTGCCGCGGCGCTACGAGGGAAATGTTGCCGGCTATCCCGGGGGGAAAGAATTGAGCCGCCCGATGCCAGGTAGTCGCAGCGCGATGTCGTTGAGATCAATACCGGCCGAGAGACCGAGGATGTTGAACTCGATTCCCTCTTCCAGGGCGAGCCCGACGCCCAACAACCCGGACAGCGAGACCTGCCACCCGGTACCGCTGGGCATGCGGTCGAGGAATCGTCCGCCGATCAGATAATCTTTCCCAATCGCCGTGGGCGGCAGGTCGAGTCGTAATTCGGGAACCTGTCGCGCCACGAACGCGGTGAAAGTGTTGCTATTGGGGCCCGGCCACACACGGTATTGGTTCGCATAAGGGTACGCCGCGACTGCGGATTCGATGCGGTCGATCAGGGTCTCTACCTGCGGTCCGCGGTGCTCCAGAAGCAGCTCGGGAGGGGCATTGAACCAGGCAAAGTCCGGCGCCGTGACCCGGCTTACGCTCACCGCCGATCGGCCACGGTACAGGTTCCAGCCGATGACTTGATAGACGGAGTACCGCTCCGCGTCGCGCCGCTTGGTAGCGATCCAGGTATGGATACCGAAGGCCCCTCTCCAGTTGTAGGCCCGGGCTCCGTAAACCTGTATCAGGGCCGCCGGTTCCTCCTCGGGAGTGGGCGCCTGGCCGGTGCTGGCGCGACTGGCCTCACTCCAATGGGTAGCGAGATCCAGGCCTCCGAAGGCCAGTACGCCGAACGGGCCCAGCAATAGCAGTGCAATTAGTGCCAGTGCCCGAAGCGGCCATTTGACCCACCGCAGACGCAGTTGCTGCTTCTTCATTGTTCAGTCCTATCGAATCGTGCCTAACCGCGCTATAGGTGGGAACCCCGGGAAGGAATACCAATGCAATCGTAGTCCCGAGAAATACGCTTTGCGCCGGAGCTGCGACCTGCAGTGGCACGAGACGAGCGGGCGGACTCGCTGGGCACGGAGCCCTAGAGTCGCCGCCGGGCCGTCCCAGCGATCGAGCCGCTGCTGTACATGAGATTGGTTCACGCTCCCTGGCCTTGGAGCTCGGCCCGGATCTTCTCCGCGCGGCGCCGGATGGCCTCACGCTTCTCGTCGGCCAAACGACCCAGGTTGCGCCACTGCATCCCGGCGCGCGGATGGCGCCTGAAGCGGGCCTCATGCCGCATGAGGAAGTCCCAGTAGAGCGTGGTAAAGGGGCAGGCGGTATCCCCGGTCGAATCCGCCGGGTCGAAGCGGCAATGCGCGCAGTAGTTGCTCATGCGCTGGATGTATTTGCCGCTGGCCGCATAGGGCTTGGAGGCCATCATTCCGTCGTCGGCAAACTGGGACATGCCGAAAACGTTCGGCAGCTCTACCCACTCGACTGCGTCTACATAAACCGCTAAATACCACGCGTGGACTTGTCGTGGGTCGACGCCGAGCAGAAGCGCGAACAGCCCGGTCACCATCAGGCGCTGGATATGATGGGCGTAGCCGTGATCCAGCGTCTGGGTAATGGTTTCCGCGAGGCAGCGCATCTCCGTCGCGCCACTCCAGTAGAAGGCCGGGAGCGGTTGCTGCGCCCGGAGACTGTTTTGTTCCAGATACTCGGGCATGTGCCGCCAGTAGATGCCGCGCACGAACTCGCGCCAGCCTAGGACCTGGCGTACGAAGCCCTCCACGGATGCCAGCGGCGCCACTCCACGCTCATAGGCGTCGATAACCGCCTCAAGCACAACGCGGGGGGAGAGCAACTTGAGGTTCATCGCCGCCGATAGGCGCGAGTGATACAGGTACGGCTCGTCAGTCCAACAGGCGTCCTGGTAGGGACCGAAGCCCGCAAGACGATGCGTCACGAAATCTTTCAAGGCCTGCTGTGCCTGTGCTGCTGTGACTGGCCAGTCGAAGCTCTGCAGCGAACCTGGGTGGTCGCCATAGTGCACCTCGACGTCTTGCATGACCCCCAGGGTCACGGCGTCCGGTGGGAATAAGCGTGGCGCCCGGATGGTCCCCGGTCCTGCGCGACCGAAAGCTTTGCGGTTTTCCCGGTCGAAGTTCCAAGCCCCGCCGACGGGTTTCCTACCCTCCATCAGTATGCCCGTGCGCAGGCGCATGCGGCGATAGAACTGCTCCAGCCGCAGGGATTTGCGGTCTTGGGCCCAGTGCTCGAAACTCTTGCGATCGATAAGAAAGTGCCGGTCGGTGCGCACATCGAGCGGAAGCCCGGCTCGCTTTGCCGCACCGCAGAGCTGCGTCAGCACCCGGTGCTCACCCGGCTCTACAACCACCAATCGTTTCGGTTCGAGTGAGGAAATTTCCGCGCCCAAAGCCTCGGCGAAGCTACTGTAAGGATGTTCTCCAATTCGCAAATAGCGCACCGGTAACGCTTCCCGCTCCAAAGAGGCGGCAAAGTGCCTCATGGCCGCTAAAAAAAGCGTGATGCGTGCCTTGTGGACCCAGACGTGCTCCGACTCCTGCGGAAGCTCAGCCATCCAGAGCAGATCGCGCTCGGCATCGAACATGTCGAATGCCGCGCTGGTTCGGTCGAGCTGGTCTCCTAGGACGATAACGAGATTGCGCATGGGAATTCGCGGACGGCGGTACCGGGCTGCGGAATGTCGCAGCCTCGAGTTCGTGCGCCGCCCGGCCGCAGCGCCGGCCGGGTCGAGCAGCGGGGGCTGAGAGGATCAGTTGGTCGGCAAGATGACCTTGTCGACTACGTGGATGATCCCGTTGCGAGCCGGTATATCGGCGCGTACGACGCTGAGGTCGGCAGTTTGCAGTTCCTGGCCGGATGCTGTTTTGAGCTCGCGGCTCTCCAGAATCTCCAACGCCGTGGTTCGCCCCGGCACGACGTGTTGCTTGAGGATCGCTGTCAGCTTGTCCCTATCCCCGAGCAGTTCTTGCAGAGCCCCGTCCGGCAGTTTCTTGAACGCAGCGTCTGTGGGGGCGAACAGCGTATAGGGGCCGTCCCCTTCGAGCAGCCCCGTCAGGCCCGCCGCATCCAAAGCCGTGAGAAGAGTGCTGAATTCCCCGACACGCTTTGCGACTGCGATGACGCTGGGTCCGGCCTTCATGGGGACACCGGACTGGGGCCCACGGGGCGCCGCGTTGTAATTGCCGTAAGGCATGGGCTGCTGCATAGGCATGCCCCAATAAGCTGGTGGTTTCTTCATCAACCCGCAGTATCGAGCGTCGGCGGGGGTGCTCATCACCGCTAGTGCAATAATGCTTAGGGCTGCCAAAGTAGTGGCGGGCCGGAAATCGGTTAGGTTCGCAATGCGCGCTTTCACCAGATACATCTCCTCTTTTGGGTTACGGGTAAAGACTGTAGTCGACGAATTTCTGGACCGAGGTCCTCTGCAT
>JAHEIA010000344.1 GCA_024639625.1 Chromatiales bacterium | reverse complement strand
GCTCCTCCAAGTCGGCAGCCCATGTCGGAGAGGATTCTGCCTTCGTCTGAGCCGATACCGGTGCCGTTAGAGAAAATGCCAAGATTGCGAAGAGGGAAAAGATGGTTTTCATTTCGTCTCCTCCTATCATCCGTGCCACAAGAAGAAAACTACTGCCCTGCCAAACACCACGCCAGAAAAGCCATAAGAGGAACCGAAATGCAGTCTGGCTCCCCTGTCTCTAGCGCCCTTCTTGCCCCGTTACTCCTATTCGCTCCACTGCAGCCGCTATTCCACATACGCCCCCTTTTCGTCGCGGCCAATTACCCGAAAGACCAGCCCGAGGAAATCCTCCGATAATTTCCGTGATCCTTTACTTCTACTAATTTGTCCGCAGGGGGAATCCTTGCGCCTCCTCCAAAAAAGGGCATAATCGGATTATAGTTCGCTCCTGAGTAAGTCCATGCAACCGTGGATGGCGAGCTCCTTCCCACCTTGGCCCATCATCGGGCCATGCAGTATTCCCACGCATTCCAGGCCGCCGTCGGCTTCAGTCCTCGCGCGCGAGGGCGTCGACGCAAAAGACCCCGCCGACCCCGGCGGGCGTACCCGTTTCGACATCTCGCAGCGCGCCCACAAGGACGTAGATGTGCCCAGCCTTGGGAAACAAGGGACAGACGACGGTTTTGGGACGAAACCAGCGACAGATCCAGGCACAGCCCAGACTTCTATCGCTCGCCCCGAAACAGATCAGTGGCCGCAGCGTCAGCCCGCTTCTTCGGACGCCCCGAGCGTCCCCGAACCACTCGGCGCCCTAAGGCCCTTTCAACCTCTTGCTGGAAGCGGGAACTGCCCAGGACATAGTTGCCGTTTGTCGCCTCGCGAATCTCGTCCACTAATCCTGGATCGAGTTGATACCGGAACAGCTCCCGATAGGCCATCTGTCGCCGGTTGTCGTCCGCTCCCAATGCTAGATAGCAATCGTGCGGCGTCAAGCCGTTATCCGCCTCCCCTTGGGCGTTTGCCCGGTAACTGGACCATCGATATTCGCCAGGATGATCAACCAGGTTCGCACGCACCGGGTTCAACTCGATATACCGGTAGCAGCCCAAGACATAGGACTCTTCCTGGGTCAGACAGGATCGGAAACGCCCTTCCCAATAAGGTCCCGCTACGTCGATACGTGCGGTTGACGTACTGAACATACCGCTGTCCCAGGCGCTTCATCAGCGCGCCCGCGCTGCCAGCCAATGACGGCGTTAGCGGCAGGTGGACATGGTTGGTCATCAGCACGTACGCATGCAATACACAGCCGCTTTCCCGCGCACAATTATTTAACCACTCCAGATAGAACTCGTAGTCATCATCGGAGAAAAAGCACGCGTGCCCGTTGTTTCCCGCTGGATGAGATGCATGGGAACACCGGGCAGAACAACTCTTGGACGTCTCGGCACAGTAGGTTGCGATCGCTTTATGCCCGCTACCAACCGCGATCATACCACTAAAAAAACCGGGGTCTGTCCCCGATTATTCTACCCTATTATTCTCGCCCTCGCGGGTCGTCGAGGCATGACTCGGGGCTCAGATGGGTCGCTACGCCTTTCTGATAAGACTCTTTCATTCTCTACGCTCCGCCGATCTTAATCGGCGCTTTCCGCCTGGCCCCTGTGACCACCAGCTTTCTATACACCACCCTTTTTTTGCTCCGCCAGCTTCTCCAGGGCCGCCTCAGCTTCGTCCGAGACCTGTTCCAGTTTCTCGTCCACCTCCTTCTCCAAACGGCTGAGCAGGCCCTGGGTTGCAGCATGCCGGTCGGATAGCTGTTCCAATTTCCCATCCACGTCCTTTTTCTGCTCCGCCAGCTTCTCCAGGGCCGCCTCGGCTGCGTCCGAGACCTGTTCCAGTTTTTCGTCCAGGGCCTTTTCCTGCTCGGCAATCTTGCGCAACGCCGCTGCGTGGCGCTCGGATAGCTGCGCCATCATCTCGTCTATCCGATGCAAAGCCGGTGCATACAACTTCTTCGACGCCCCACCCTCTTTTCCCTGTTTGTCTTTGCTTTTCCCCATGTCTGCTTCCTCTTCGAAGTACCCAATCCCGCAAAATGGTCAAATCCCGAAATTCCTCTAGCAAGAAAACGCTAACGGGTTCCAACCTCGCATGTTTTCTGGCGCTTTTGATCAAAAGGGCAGTCCGCCGTACCCACGTCCTGCTCCAACGATCGGTCGCTCTCCATTCCCTCCCCGCCACGCGGTTTCGCTTCACGCCGTTAGCCGGCCAAAAAACAATCCGAGCCCCTAATTTCCAAATTTAGTATGTGGTCAATAATGTAGCTCGCTGGACGCCTACCCTTGATCCCCTATGCGATGCTTACCTCACCACGACACGCAATGATGGACATTCCTCACCGTAACCGATGGCGTGCAAACTCGGCCTAACTTAGCACCATTCTGGTGTGTACCCTATTAACTCGCAAATATTTTCTGGCGCTTAGGATCACAAGGCCAGTTTGCCGTGCCCCATGCCGTGCTCCAACGATTGGTCGCGTTTGATTTTCGGCCTGCCGCGCGGTTTTGCCTAGCATCATTGGCCGGCCATAAAAGAAGCCGAGCCTGCCCCTTCTCGCCGAACCATCACTAAGGCGTCGCGCGTCGGCTTCAACAGTTCGACTTCGCTCGTCTCAACCGCATGCTTTGATACACGCTATAGCCGATGGCCAGCACCGTCATGGGGACGACGAAGCCGAGCATGGCGATTTCGAAGCTTCGGGTGTAGCTGGCATCGGTGGCGCCCATGACCACATAGGTGGTGTAGGCGATGAAGTAGCCCACCAGCACCGCGCCTTCGGCGCGATTGATGCGGCAGCCGGTGAAGAACACCGGCAAGCAGGCAAAAGTGACCGCGATCATGATGGGGGTGTCCAGATGCAAGGCATCGCGGGACACTGGGATTCCGTCCGGCGCCACCATGGCGCCAATCCCCAGCACCGCCAGGATGTTGAACAGGTTGCTGCCCACCACGTTGCCCACGGCGATGTCGGCCTGGCCGCGCCAACTGGCCACCACCGAGGCGACCAACTCCGGCAGCGACGTGCCGATGGCTACCACCGTTAGACCGATAACCAAATCGCTGACGCCGAAGTGGCGGGCGATCTCCGTTGAGCCCGCCACCATGCTCCGGGCCGCGATCACCAGGATGATTAGCCCAACGACCAGCAAAAAGACTTGTTTGGCCAAGCGCATCGCCTTGCCGCCTTCGGGCTGCCTGGTCTTCCGGTCCGCGGCATCGGCGAACTCCTGCTGGACGTCTGCTTGCTCACCACTGCCCTGTTTGACGGACCAGACCAGGTAGCCCGCCAGAGCGGCAAACAGGACGGCACCGTCGAGCCAGCTGATAGCGCCATCCAGGGCCATGAGCCAAAGCGCCACGGCGGCTCCGAAGATCATCGGCAGGTCTACCCTGACGATACGGCTCTGCACCGCCAGCGGTGCAATCAGCGCCGCCACGCCAAGAATCAACAACATGTTGGCGATGTTACTGCCCACCACGTTACCCACTGCCAGTTCAGGCGCACCTGCGTGTGCTGCCTGTACCGTCACCGCCAACTCCGGCGCGCTGGTGCCGAAGGACACCACGGTGATGCCGATTACCAGCGGGCTGATCTTGGCTGCCGCGGCCAACTTGGATGCGCCGCGCACTAGCAGGTCGCCGCCGATGATAAGGCCGACGAGTCCCAGGAGAATTTGGCCGGATGAAATCAGGAGATCCGGCATAGGCTTGGCTCCGTGTCGTGTGGGTAAGCGCTGCCCTGCTCAGCGCTTCCGCCGGCTACCGATGGCTCGCACTTGTCGAGTGTGTATGGAACGCGTCAGCAACCGCTAGCACAGGCTGTGCACCAACGTTTCCGGGTAGCTTGCGCCGCAAGGTAAGTCGACATTGCGGCAGCTTTATCGGCGTCAAGTTTACCCGTTGGTTGTGTCGCAAAAAAACCGGGGTCCCCATTGTCCAGAGCCTAGCCCCTTTCACCCGTAGGCGGTGATCGATTGATATCGGCTAATCCTGAGGGATCATACCACAGAAAAACCGGGGTCTGTCCCCCTTTATTCCCAGGCGCCGCCGGCTCCGAGCCAGCGCACCGTCCTACTGACATTCAGAGTAGTGTACGCCGAACTGGTCCACGATCTCCTGGATAGTGTAG
>JAHEIA010000022.1 GCA_024639625.1 Chromatiales bacterium | reverse complement strand
GATGGCCATGCGTTGGTACGTAGTGCACGCTTATTCGGGTTTCGAGGCACAGGTGAAGCGCTCCCTGGAAGAGCGGGTGAAGCGTTCGGGCCTGGACGAGCATTTCGGCGATATCCTGGTGCCGACGGAAGAAGTGGTGGAAATGCGCGGCGGCCAGCAGCGCAAGAGCGAGCGCAAGTTTTTCCCTGGATACGTATTGGTGCAGATGGAAATGACCGACGAGACGTGGCACCTGGTAAAGGATGTGCCACGGGTAATGGGATTTATCGGCGGCACCGGGGACCGCCCGGCCCCGATCTCGGATCGCGAAGCGGACTCCATACTGCAGCGCGTGCAGGAAGGGGTCGAGAAACCGAAGCCGAAGGTGTTGTTTGAACCCGGTGAGGTGGTGCGCGTGACCGACGGCCCGTTTAACGATTTCAATGGGGTCGTCGAGGACGTGGATTACGAGAAAAGCCGACTCAAGGTGTCGGTGCTCATCTTCGGTCGATCGACACCGGTGGACCTGGAGTTCAGTCAGGTCGAAAAAGGTTGATCGTCTCGCCCGGAAGGCGGGGACGGAATTCTCTTACAAGGACGTACCCTAAGCACAGACCGTCGGGGAGCCGAAAGGCGCTAGTACCCGCAGGAGCCCATCCATGGCAAAAAAGATTTCTGCCTACATTAAATTGCAGGTAAAGGCCGGAGAGGCCAACCCGAGCCCGCCGGTCGGGCCGGCCCTAGGCCAGCACGGCGTCAACATCATGGAGTTCTGCAAGGCCTTCAATGCCAAGACCCAGGACTTGGAGAAGGGACTGCCGACCCCGGTGGTGATTACCGTGTATGCGGATCGCAGCTTTACCTTCATCACGAAGACGCCGCCGGCAGCGGTGTTGTTGAAAAAAGCAGCGGGGATTCCCAAGGGCAGCGGCACGCCGAACACGAACAAGGTCGGGGTGGTGACGCGGGAGCAGCTCGAGGAGATCGCGAAGGTCAAGATGCCGGACTTGAATGCAGCCGATATGGATGCCGCCGTCCGCGTCATCGCTGGCAGCGCCCGCAGTATGGGCCTCGACGTGGAGGGGGTGTAAGTCATGGCAAAAATCAGCAAGCGGACCCGTGCGGTTCGTGAGAAGGTCGAGCGCGGCAAGCTCTATCCGGCGGAAGAGGCGCTGGCCTTGCTCAAGGAAGTCGCCAACGCCAAGTTTCGCGAGTCGGTGGACGTCGCGGTCAATCTGGGCGTGGACCCCCGCAAATCGGATCAAGTGGTGCGCGGTTCCACCGTGCTGCCCAACGGTACGGGCCAAACGGTGCGTGTTGCGGTGTTTGCTCAGGGCGCCAATGCGGATGCCGCGAAAGAGGCGGGTGCGGATATCATCGGATTCGAAGACCTCGCAGAGCAGGTCAAGGCGGGGAACCTGGATTTCGATGTGGTGATCGCCTCACCGGACGCGATGCGCGTCGTCGGAGGGCTGGGTCCTATTCTGGGTCCGCGCGGACTGATGCCGAATCCGAAGGTGGGTACGGTGACGCCGAACGTGGCGGAGGCGGTAACCAACGCCAAGGCGGGCCAGGTTCGATACCGTACCGACAAGGCGGGCATCATCCATTGCACCATCGGCAAGGCGGATTTCGAGTCCAGCGCCTTGCAGCAGAACCTCGAGGCGCTACTCGGCGACCTGCAGAAGATGAAGCCGAGCGCGGCCAAGGGCGTCTACGTGAAGCGTATCACCGTGTCTACGACCATGGGACCGGGGGTTACGCTGGATCAGGCTTCCCTGAAATATTAGGGATTTGTTATCCGGCCCCGGACAGGGCCGTTAGTCGCGGCAGCGCCGAACGGCCGGCTGCCGCGGGTGCAACATTTTGGCCACCGGTCCTTGGATCGGTGTGCGTCAAAGACCGCAGGTGCGTCGCCGTGATGGAGAACGGTGATTGCTTAATGGGCATCCGGCCTGCGCAGACGGTACTCCAGAATCAGGTGTTCGCTGAGGAAGGTGCCGTTGCAAGTGTCTGCCCTCGGGCAGGCGGGTACGCGGGACCGCGTTTTGAGTCCCGTATGACGATGGGAGAAGACGACAATGGCATTGAGACTTGAAGAAAAGAAAGCCGTCGTCGCCGAAGTCGCGGAAGTGGCTGCAAGCGCCTATTCGGCCGTCGCCGCCGAGTATCGCGGATTGACCGCTGAGGAGATGAACGAGCTGCGCGTGGAGGCACGCAAAGCCGGGGTTTATCTCCGTGTGGTGAAAAATTCGCTCGCTCGACGCGCGTTGGTGGACACGGAATTTGCTTGTATGCAGGAAGGGCTTACCGGGCCCCTGGTGCTGGCGTTCTCACAGGAGGACCCGGGCGGGGCTGCGCGCGTAGTCAAAGACTTCGTGAAGAGCCATAAGAAGCTGGATGTCAAGTTGATCGCGGTGGCGGGACGCCTGCTGCCGGCAACCGATCTGGACACCCTGGCTTCCATGCCGACCTATGATCAGGCCATCAGCCTGCTCATGGCGGTGATGAAGGCTCCGGTAGAGAAGTTGGCCCGCACCATCAACGAGGTGCCGGGCAAACTAGTGCGCACGGTGGCTGCGATCCGCGATCAGAAGCAAGCGGCGTAAGCGAAGGTATTTTTCGAACCCAAAAGATTCTAAAAGATTCAGGAGTAGACAATGGCTGTTTCGAAAGACGAGATTCTGGAGACGATTGCCAACATGAGCGTTATGGAGGTCGTTGAGTTGATCTCCGCCATGGAGGAGAAGTTTGGCGTTTCTGCAGCGGCTGCCGTAGCGGCGGCCCCAGCGGCGGCCGGAGGCGATGCCGGCGCAGCTGCCGAAGAACAGACCGAGTTCGATGTGATGCTGACCAGTTTCGGTGCCAACAAGGTTGCCGTAATCAAAGCCGTCCGCGCGATTACCGGGCTCGGCTTGAAGGAAGCCAAGGATGCGGTCGAGAGCGCACCCTCCGCGTTGAAGGAAGGTGTATCCAAAGACGAGGCCGAAAGCATCAAGAAGCAATTGGAAGAGGCTGGAGCCTCTGTCGAGGTCAAGTAATTCGCCACTTGACGGAAAGATTCGTCCAAGGACTGGTGTGGGCTGGCGGCTTGGAGCCGCCGGCCTTTTCCTGTTTGTAAGACGGGAACACAGACAAACCCCTTCCCAGGAAGGGATGGAATGAGTTTCCGGATACCCGGGGGTATTCCGGAAGTGAGCGGATTCCAGGTCCGAGACCAAAGGAATTTCTGCATCAGACCGAGAGTCTAGCAGATCTTCGATTGGCTTTTCGACGACCTGCCGAAACCGAGTTATTCGCGCAGTTTTGCCTTTCAGACCGAGGGATGGCGAGCATGGCCTATTCGTTTACCGAAAAGAAGCGTATCCGCAAAGACTTCGGAAAGCGCACCAGCATTCTAGATGTGCCCTTTCTTCTGGCTACCCAGATCGATTCCTATCGCGGCTTCTTGCAGCAGGACGGCTCTGCGGATCAGCGCAGGGATGTCGGCCTGCACGCCGCCTTCCAATCCGTGTTTCCGATCACCAGCTACTCCGGCAATGTTGCCTTGGAGTATGTGAGTTACCGTCTGGGAGAACCGATTTTCGATGTTCGGGAGTGCCAGTTGCGTGGCACCACCTATGCAGCGCCGCTGCGGGTTCTGGTGCGCCTCGTAATTTACGACAAAGACGCTCCCGCGGGTTCTCGCGTGGTCAAGGACATCAAGGAGCAGGAGGTCTACATGGGCGAACTGCCGCTCATGACGGAGACCGGTACTTTTGTCATCAACGGCACCGAGCGGGTGATCGTTTCCCAGCTCCACCGTTCGCCCGGCGTGTTCTTCGATCACGACAAAGGCAAGACTCATTCCTCCGGCAAGCTGCTGTTCTCGGCGCGGGTGATTCCCTACCGCGGTTCCTGGTTGGATTTCGAGTTCGATCCGAAAGACTGTGTCTTCGTGCGCATCGATCGTCGCCGGAAGCTTCCTGCCACGGTGCTGTTGCGCGCCCTGGGGTACGACAGCGAGCAGATCCTGGGCATGTTTTTCGAAACCGACCGGATCGAACTCGGCAAAGAAGGCTTCAAACTGGAGCTGGTGCCCGAGCGCTTGCGCGGCGAGACCGTTGGTTTCGACGTTAAGGTCGGCAAAGACGTGCTGGTGGAGGCCGGTCGCCGGATCACGGTGCGGCATATTCGCGCCCTGGAAGAGGCGGGACTGACGGTTTTGGAAGTGCCCAGGGACTTTATCCTCGGTGAGGCGCTGGCACACAACGTCATCGATACCGAGACCGGCGAGCTCATCGCAAATGCCAACGACGAGATCAGCGAGGAGTTGCTGGACACCCTGGTCGAGAAGGGGGTGGAAGAGATTCGCACCCTGTTCACCAATGACCTGGATCACGGCCCCTACGTTTCGGGCACCTTGCGCATCGACCCGACCACCTCCGAACTGGAGGCCCAGGTCGAAATCTACCGGATGATGCGGCCCGGGGAGCCTCCCACCAAGGAGGCTGCGCAGAACCTATTTCACAACCTGTTTTTCAGCGCTGATAGGTACGATCTTTCCGCCGTCGGCCGCATGAAATTCAATCGCCGGCTGGGTCGCGAGGAGGTTACCGGCGGCGGGGTGCTATCCAATGAGGACATCATCGACGTGCTCCGGGTGCTGATCGACATCCGCAACGGCAATGGCTCGGTGGACGATATCGACCACCTCGGCAACCGTCGTATCCGCTGTGTCGGCGAGATGGCGGAGAACCAGTTCCGCGTGGGCCTGGTTCGCGTCGAGCGCGCGGTCAAGGAGCGCCTCTCGCTTGCCGAATCCGAGGGTCTCATGCCGCAGGAACTGATCAACGCCAAACCGGTTTCCGCGGCGATCAAGGAATTTTTTGGTTCCAGCCAGCTGTCGCAATTCATGGACCAGAATAACCCGCTGTCCGAGGTTACCCACAAGCGGCGCGTATCCGCGTTGGGTCCCGGCGGCTTGGCGCGGGAACGCGCCGGTTTCGAAGTGCGTGACGTGCATCCGACCCACTATGGTCGTGTCTGCCCGATCGAAACGCCGGAGGGGCCGAACATCGGACTCATTAATTCGTTGGCGGTGTATGCGCGAACCAACGAGTTTGGTTTTCTCGAGACCCCCTACCGTAAGGTGGTCGACGGCAAGGTCACGAAAAGCGTGGAATACCTCTCCGCGATCGAAGAAGGGAATTTCGTAATCGCGCAGGCCAATGCGACTCTGGATGAAGATGGGACCCTGGTCGACGACCTGGTGTCCTGCAGGCATCAGAACGAGTTCACGCTCTCGGGTCCCGACCGCATCCAGTACATGGATGTGTCGCCCAAACAGATCGTATCCGTCGCTGCCTCGCTGATTCCATTCCTCGAGCATGACGATGCTAACCGTGCATTGATGGGGTCCAACATGCAGCGACAGGCGGTTCCGATGCTACGCGCAGAGAAGCCGCTGGTTGGTACTGGGATGGAGCGCTGTGTAGCGGTCGACTCCGGAGTAACGGTGGTCTCCCGCCGCGGCGGTATCGTCGATTCGGTAGATGCGGCCCGCGTCGTGGTGCGTGTAAACGACGAGGAGACGGAGCCGGGTGAACCCGGCGTGGATATCTACAATCTTACTAAGTACACAAGGTCCAACCAGAACACCTGTATCAACCAGCGCCCGCTGGTGCGTCCGGGCGACGTAATCGCGCGCGGAGATGTATTGGCGGACGGCCCGTCCACCGATATGGGAGAGCTGGCCTTGGGGCAGAATCTGCGTGTCGCGTTCATGCCGTGGAACGGCTACAACTTTGAGGACTCCATCCTCATCTCAGAACGCGTGGTGCAGGAAGACCGGTTCACCACGATTCACATCGAAGAGCTGACCTGCATGGCCCGGGACACCAAACTCGGACCGGAGGAGATTTCTGGTGACATTCCCAACGTAGGGGAAGCGGCGCTCGCCAAGCTGGATGAGTCCGGGATCGTTTACATCGGTGCGGAAGTCCGGGAGGGGGACATCCTGGTGGGCAAGGTCACGCCGAAGGGTGAGACGCAGCTCACTCCGGAAGAGAAACTGTTACGGGCGATCTTCGGGGAAAAGGCGGCGGACGTGAAAGACACGTCTCTGCGCGTGCCCTCGGGTATGGCCGGCACGGTGATCGATGTTCAGGTGTTTACCCGCGATGGGGTGGAGAAAGATACGCGGGCGCTGCAGATCGAAGAGATGGAGCTCGACCGTGTACGCAAAGATCTGAACGACCAGCTGCGCATCATGGAGGAAGATACCTTCCAGCGCGTCGAAAAGATGCTTTTGGGCAAGCTGGCGGATGGGGGGCCGAAGGGACTCAAGGCTGGCGCCAAGATCACGAAAAGCTATCTTTCCGAACTCGAGAGGGATAAATGGCTGGAGATCCGACTGCGCAACGAGGATGCGGCGAAACAGCTGGAGGCGATCGCGGAACAGATCAAGCAACAGCGAGAAAGCTTCCGTTCCCTGTTCGACGAGAAGAAGCGCAAGCTCACTACGGGTGACGACCTGGCTCCCGGGGTGTTGAAAATGGTCAAGGTCTACCTTGCGGTGAAGCGGCGCGTCCAGCCCGGCGACAAGATGGCGGGCCGACACGGGAACAAGGGGGTGATCTCCACCATTGTCCCGGTGGAGGACATGCCCTACACAGAGGACGGTGATGCGGTGGATATCGTACTCAATCCTCTGGGCGTGCCTTCGCGAATGAACGTTGGGCAGGTCCTGGAAACGCACCTCGGTTGGGCAGCGAAGGGGCTTGGGAAGATTCTCGGGGCGCTGGTGGATGCCCGCGCCAAGAGCGAAGAGATTCGCGGTTTCCTGGAACGGATCTATAACCAGAGTGGGCGTACGGAGGATTTGGCGTCTCTCGACGACCAAGAGATCCTCCGGCCGGCGAGCAATCTGCGCGAAGGTGTTCCGATGGCGACCCCCGTGTTCGACGGCGCCACCGAAGAAGAGATCAAGGCGATGCTCGAGTTGGCGCAACTGCCGGCATCAGGACAAACCACGCTGTATGACGGGCGCACCGGCGATGCCTTCGACCGGCCGATATCCGTTGGCTATATGTACATGCTGAAACTGAATCATCTGGTTGACGACAAGATGCATGCCCGGTCCACCGGGCCCTACAGCCTGGTTACCCAGCAGCCCTTGGGAGGCAAGGCGCAGTTCGGCGGCCAACGCTTCGGCGAGATGGAGGTCTGGGCGTTGGAGGCCTACGGTGCTTCCTACACCTTGCAGGAGATGCTGACCGTCAAATCGGACGACGTCAACGGTCGAACCCGCATGTACAAGAACATCGTCGATGGAGACCATCGGATGGATGCCGGTATGCCGGAATCATTCAATGTGCTGGTCAAGGAGATCCGGTCTCTGGGTATCAACGTCGAGCTCGAGCACGACTAAGGGCTCTGCTTCTGAGCGGTCAGAATACAACCCCTGATGCCGGGGAACGATAGCAGGAGAGACGATCTTGAAAGATCTACTGAAGATTCTGAAGCAGCAAGGGCAGACCGAGGATTTCGACTATATCCGAATCGGTCTGGCCTCTCCCGACATGATTCGGTCATGGTCGTTCGGTGAGGTCAAGAAGCCGGAGACGATCAACTACCGCACCTTCAAGCCGGAACGCGATGGCTTGTTTTGCGCCAAGATCTTCGGGCCGGTGAACGATTACGAATGTCTGTGCGGCAAGTACAAACGACTCAAGCACCGCGGGGTAGTGTGCGAGAAGTGTGGGGTCGAGGTTACCTTGGCGAAAGTGCGGCGTGAGCGCATGGGCCATATCGAACTGGCCAGCCCGGTGGCGCACATCTGGTTCCTGAAGTCCCTGCCTTCGCGTATCGGTCTGCTACTCGACATGACGTTGCGGGCGATCGAACGGGTTCTATATTTCGAATCCTTTGTCGTGGTCGACTCCGGCATGACGAACCTGGAAAGGGGGCAGCTGCTCACGGATGAACAGTACCTGGAAGCCATCGAAGAAAACGGCGACGAGTTCGATGCGCGCATGGGTGCGGAGGCGATTTACGAGTTGTTGCGCACCATCGATCTTCCTGCCGAGGCGTCTCGGCTGCGCGAGGAGATCGGATCGACGAATTCGGAGACCAAGATCAAGCGCCTGACCAAGCGACTCAAGTTGATCGAATCCCTGCACGAGTCGGGGAACCGTCCCGAGTGGATGATTCTCACTGTGCTTCCGGTGCTGCCGCCGGAGTTGCGTCCTTTGGTGCCTCTGGACGGTGGGCGTTTCGCCACTTCCGATCTGAACGACTTGTATCGCCGCGTGATCAACCGCAACAACCGGTTGAAGCGGCTGCTCGACCTCAGCGCGCCGGACATTATCGTGCGCAACGAAAAACGCATGCTGCAGGAAGCGGTAGATGCACTGCTGGACAATGGCCGCCGCGGGCGCGCGATTACCGGCACCAACAAACGTCCGCTGAAATCGCTGGCGGATATGATCAAGGGCAAGCAGGGCCGTTTCCGTCAGAACCTGCTCGGTAAGCGGGTCGATTACTCGGGGCGCTCGGTCATCGTGGTCGGGCCGACGCTTAAGCTGCACCAGTGTGGTCTGCCGAAAAAAATGGCCTTGGAGTTGTTCAAGCCGTTTATCTTCTCGAAGCTCCAGCTGCGCGGACTGGCTACCACTATCAAGGCGGCAAAGAAGCTGGTAGAGCGGGGGACGGGCGAGGTATGGGATGTATTGGAGGAGGTGATCCGGGAACACCCGGTCATGCTCAACCGTGCGCCGACGCTGCACCGTCTGGGTATTCAGGCGTTCGAGCCGGTGCTGATCGAGGGCAAGGCGATCCAACTGCATCCCTTGGTCTGTACCGCCTTCAATGCGGATTTCGACGGCGACCAGATGGCAGTGCACGTGCCTCTCTCTCTCGAGGCTCAGCTGGAGGCGCGCGCCTTGATGATGTCGTCGAACAACATCCTGTCGCCAGCCAACGGTGAGCCGATCATCGTCCCGTCGCAGGACGTCGTGCTGGGCCTTTACTACATGACCCGCGAGCGGGTGAATGCCAAGGGCGAAGGTTCCGCGTTTTCCGATATCGCCGAGGCCCGGCGCGCCTATGAGTCGGGGCATGCCGATCTCAATGCCAGGGTCAAGGTGCGAGTTCGTGAAGTGATCGTGGACGAGACCGGCGCGGTAACCGAGAAAATTGGTATCAGGGACACAGTGCTCGGCCGGGTCCTGCTTTATGAAATTGTCCCCAAGGGGCTGCCCTTCGACCTCATTGATAAGGCGATGGACAAGAAATCCATATCGCGTCTGGTCAATGCCTGTTACCGCCGCTTAGGACTGAAAGCATCGGTGGTCTTTGCCGATCATGTCATGTATACAGGCTTCCGCATGGCGACCCGAGCGGGGGTGTCGATTTGCAGCGACGATATGGTGGTTCCGGAGGAAAAGGCGGCAATCCTGGCGCGAGCGGAGAGCGAAGTAAAAGAGATCGAGAACCAGTATGCCTCGGGTCTGGTCACCAACGGCGAGCGGTACAACAAGGTCGTCGACATATGGTCGCACACCAACGATCAGGTCGCGAAGGCGATGATGGCCAAATTAGGAAAAGAAAAGGTCAAGAACCGTTCCGGGAAATTGGCGGAACAGGACTCGTTCAACTCCATCTATATGATGGCCGATTCGGGAGCCCGAGGGTCCGCAGCCCAGATCCGGCAGCTAGCAGGGATGCGCGGGTTGATGGCGAAACCGGATGGCTCGATTATCGAGACACCGATTACCGCCAACTTCCGCGAAGGCCTGGATGTTCTGCAGTACTTCATCTCGACCCACGGCGCGCGCAAGGGCCTCGCCGACACGGCCTTGAAGACGGCCAACTCCGGATATCTGACCCGGCGTCTGGTCGATGTGGCTCAGGACCTGGTGGTCCTGGAAGAAGATTGCGGTACGGAAGAAGGGCTCTTGATGCAGCCGATCATCGAGGGCGGGGATGTCGTGGAACCGCTGCGCGAGCGCATTCTGGGTCGCGTGACCGTAGAGCCGGTGTATCGACCGGGCAGTGACGATGAGATCTGCGCCTCGGGAACCCTGCTCGACGAGACCTGGGTCGATCGGCTGGAGGCCGACGGCGTCGACCATGTCCGCGTCCGCTCACCGATCACCTGCGAGTCTCGGGTCGGCGTCTGCTCCAATTGTTATGGGCGTGATCTTGCTCGCGGCCATAGAGTCAACGCGGGGGAGGCGGTAGGCGTCATTGCGGCACAGTCGATCGGTGAGCCCGGTACCCAGCTCACCATGCGGACCTTTCACATCGGCGGCGCGGCATCCCGCTCCGCGGCCGTGAACAACGTACAGATTAAAACCAGCGGCGCTATTCGTCTCGATAACGTCAAGGTGGTGCAGCACCACAGCGGCAACCTGGTGGCGGTGTCGCGTTCCGGAGAAGTGACCCTGATCGACGACCTCGGCCGGGAGCGCGAGCGTTATAAGATCCCCTACGGTGCCACCCTGCTCGCGGGCGATGGGGACAAGGTCGAAGGCGGGCAGATGGTCGCCACCTGGGACCCGCACACACACCCGGTGATTACCGAGGAGAAGGGGCACCTCGCCTTCGAAGAATTCCACGAAGGGGTTACCGTGCAGAGCCAGGTCGACGAGGTGACCGGGTTGTCGTCCGTGGTCGTGATCGACCCCAAGCAGAGACCGCCGGCGGGCAAGGATGTGCGACCGATGATCAAGCTTCTGGACGCGGAAGGGAACGACCTGTTTATCGCAGGCACCGAGCTTCCCGCCCATTATTATCTCCCGCCGGGTGCGATCGTGAGTGTGCGAGACAGGGCTGAAGTCGGCGTTGGCGACGTATTGGCGCGTATTCCCCAGGAGTCCAGCAAGACCCGCGACATCACCGGCGGTCTGCCGCGTGTGGCGGATCTGTTCGAGGCGCGGAAACCCAAAGAGCAGGCGATCCTAGCGGAGGCGAGCGGAACCGTGGCCTTTGGCAAGGAGACCAAGGGCAAGCAGCGCCTGATCATTCGTGACAGCGAAGGCAATGAGCACGAAGAACTGATTCCGAAGTGGCGGCATGTCAACGTGTTCGAGGGCGAGCATGTGGAAAGAGGCGAGATCATCTCCGACGGTGAGCTCAATCCGCACGATATCCTGCGTCTCAAGGGGGTTACTGAGCTTGCCGAATACCTGGTCAAGGAGATTCAGGACGTTTATCGGCTGCAGGGTGTGAAGATCAACGATAAGCATATCGAGGTGATCATTCGGCAGATGCTGCGCAAGGTGGAGGTCGTCTCTCCGGGTGACACAAGGTTGATGCCGGGAGAACAGGTGGAACGCTCGGGCATACTCGCCGAAAACGACAGGATGCGGCAAGACGACAAGCACCCCGCAACCTTCGATCCGGTTCTGCTGGGGATCACCAAGGCGTCTTTGGCTACGGAGTCCTTCATCTCGGCGGCTTCTTTCCAAGAGACCACCCGGGTGTTGACGGAGGCCGCGGTTCGCGGGCTGTCGGACGGCCTGGTGGGGCTCAAAGAGAATGTGATTGTTGGGCGTTTGATCCCTGCCGGAACGGGCCTCTCCTACCACAAGGAGCGCCGGCGCCGGCGGCGTGAAGAGGCGGATGCCGAAGCTGCGCTGCTGGAGAAGCCAGAGCTGGCTGCGGAAGAGGTGGAAGAGGCCTTCAAGCAGGCGCTGAACACCACGAACATCTAGCCTTCGTAAGGCCTTGAGCAAGGTGCCCTTCGCGGGCCCCATGCGGTCCTAGGCGCAAGAAGATCCGCCTATCCGTGGGCGGTATCTCGCCGATCCGCCCTTGGGTGGGCGCGTCGGCGTGTGCCGCGCCCCCGCGAGCTTGACAGAGGCTGTCGAGGAGCCTAGAATGCGCCCTCTTTCGACAGGCCAGTGGCACGCCGGCCTGTCGTTCTTTTTCTCCCGCGCGGCAGGTGCGCAGGAGACGTCGAAAATCTCGGGAATCGTGCTCACGCTGCGTAAGGTCTCCCGCGCGGTGCGAGGTGGCGATTGCCTAACCTTTTGCTGAAGGGCAGAACATAGTCTTCGGAGACTGGTGACAAATGGCAACAATCAATCAGTTGGTGCGCAAACCGCGGAAGCGCAAGATCGAAAAAAGTAAGGTGCCGGCCCTGGAGGCCTGTCCGCAAAAGCGCGGCGTCTGCACGCGTGTGTACACCACTACACCGAAGAAGCCCAACTCTGCGCTGCGGAAGGTGGCCCGTGTGCGCCTCACCAACGGTTACGAGGTCACCTCCTACATCGGAGGCGAAGGCCATAACCTGCAGGAGCACTCGGTGGTTTTGATCCGGGGCGGTCGTGTCAAGGACCTTCCGGGCGTGCGTTATCACACTGTTCGTGGCTCGCTCGACACCTCCGGCGTGGATAAGCGCCGCCAGGGTCGTTCGAAGTACGGGGCCAAGCGGCCGAAGGGCTGACAAAGAATTCCTTTTTCATTGCGTGTCGGGACGAGAAGATGCCTAGAAGACGAGTTGTTTCGCGCCGCGAGGTCCTGCCGGATCCGAAGTACGGGAGTGATCTGTTGGCCAAGTTCATCAATATGATCATGGTCGACGGCAAGAAGTCGGTTGCGGAAAAGATCATCTATACCGCGTTAGACCGGGTGCTGGAGAAACGCGAGGGCGAGCCGTTGGACGTTCTGGAGCTAGCGCTCGATCGGGTGCGCCCTGTCGTGGAGGTAAAGTCGCGGCGTGTGGGTGGCGCGACCTATCAGGTCCCGGTGGAAGTCCGGCCGGGCCGCCGGAACTCGCTTGCGATGCGCTGGTTGATCGACGCTTCGCGCAAACGCAGTGAAAAGTCCATGGCCCTGCGTCTCGCAGGAGAGATCCTCGATGCGTCGGAATCCCGTGGCTCCGCGGTGAAAAAGCGGGAAGATACCCATCGCATGGCAGAGGCCAACAAGGCCTTCTCGCATTATCGCTGGTAGGCGGCAAACAGAAACCTTTGTTGGCAGGAAATAGACGTGGCGCGAAGCACCCCGATTGAGCGTTATCGGAACGTCGGCATCATGGCCCATATCGACGCGGGCAAGACGACGACCACGGAGCGCGTACTTTTTTACACCGGAATCTCGCACAAGATCGGTGAGGTTCACGATGGTGCGGCGACGATGGACTGGATGGAGCAGGAGCAGGAGCGGGGTATTACCATCACCTCCGCCGCGACGACTTGCTTCTGGTCCGGGATGGACCGCCAGTTTCCCGAGCATCGAATCAATATCATCGATACGCCCGGGCACGTGGATTTCACGATTGAGGTGGAGCGCTCGCTGCGTGTGCTCGATGGTGCCTGCGCGGTGTTCTGCGCGGTAGGCGGCGTCGAGCCGCAGTCGGAGACGGTGTGGCGTCAGGCGAACAAGTACCGCGTTCCGCGCATTGCTTTCGTCAATAAGATGGACCGCGTGGGCGCCAACTTCCTGCGTGTGGTCGAGCAGGTTCGCGACCGCCTGGGGAGCCATGCCGTCCCGGTGCAGATTCCGATCGG
>JAHEIA010000343.1 GCA_024639625.1 Chromatiales bacterium | reverse complement strand
TCTTTCGCAAGGTGTGGCCCGCACCGTTCCCGGGTAGGTTGCTGGAGGTGCGTGGTGACGCGCACCCGAGATGAATGACTGTCCTCGACAGAACCCGGCTTACAGGCCGGCTCCCTCCTCCCTTTTGTCCTTTCCCAGCAGTGCGCTTGGGCCGCGTTGCGCTCCTGTGGTTTGCCTAAGAGATTGCATTAACTTCGAATCCTAGCGGTCTGTTCTCCTGAGGATTATTTTCTTTTACGTCGTCTGACATGCCTCGTCTAAGTACCTGAGGCATAAGGAAGTTTTGGGCTTTTTGTGGGCTGTTCGTCTTGACAGAGCCGAGAATTGCTCTCTATTATGAGGAAAAGTGGTAAGAAGTGGTAAAAAATGGAATTTGCCTAGCCAACGGGAGGGGATGTGTTTCGAGGCGTAACTGCGCTGACCCTGGACGACAAGGGGCGGATGGCGATCCCGCGGAAGTACCGTGGAACGCTGCAAGAGCAGTGTGCCTCGCGACTCGTGATCACCATCGACAAAGACCGTTGCCTGCTGGTGTATCCGTTTCCCGAATGGCAAGAGATCGAGCGCCAGCTGAATAAGCTGCCTTCCTTCAACAAGGCCGCCCGCAGCCTGCAGCGCCTCTACATTGGCCATGCCTCCGAGACGGATATGGATGGCCAGGGCCGGGTGCTGCTGCCCCCGGCATTGCGCGAGTTCGCGAACCTGCGCAAGCAAGCGGTGTTGATCGGGCAGGGCAATAAGTTCGAATTGTGGGATGAGGAAGCTTGGAATCGGCAGCGCGATTCCTGGTTGGAACAGGCTGCGCTCGACGAACAAGAACTGCCGCCGGAACTGGAAAAGATTTCTCTTTAAATGTGATGTCGGAGGAGGACGCACACCGGCCAGTACTGCTCGGCGCGGTACTCGAGGCGCTGGCGGTGAAGCCTGACGGCATCTACGTCGACGCGACCTTTGGTCGCGGCGGCCATAGTCGGGAGATCCTGCGTCGGCTGGGATCTGCCGGGCGTTTGTATGCGATCGATCGCGATCCCGATGCGGTGCAGTACGCCCGTCATGCATTGGCGACCGATGAACGATTTTCCGTCGAACAAAGGGAGTTCGGAATGCTCGCGGCGATGGCGCAAGAACAGGGGATCATGGGCCGCGTGGACGGTATGTTGCTGGATCTTGGAGTGTCGTCTCCCCAGTTGGACGTTGCCGAGCGGGGATTCAGCTTCCAGCACGACGGACCCCTCGATATGCGCATGGATCCTGGGGCGGGAATCAGCGCTGCGGATTGGCTTGCCGGCGCCCAAGAGGGGGAGATTGCCCGCGTTTTGCGCGAATTCGGCGAAGAAAGATTCGCCCGGCGCATCGCCCGCGCAATCGTAGCGGAGCGCACGCTCGCCCCGATACGCAGTACCGCCCGTTTGGCGGAGATCGTGCGGCGGGCGAATCCGGCCTGGGAGAAAGGTAAGGACCCGGCAACCCGAAGTTTTCAGGCACTGCGCATCTTCCTTAATCGGGAATTGGTGCAACTGCAGGACTGCCTGGAACAATCTCTGAACGTACTCGCTATCGGGGGCAGGCTGGCGGTAATCAGTTTTCATTCGCTTGAGGACCGGATCGTGAAGCGATTTGTCCGGGACCACTCCCGAGGTGACGCCTATCCGACGGGAGTACCGGTGACCGTGGCGCATCTACGGCCTCGCTTGCGCCCGATCGGCAAGGCGATGCGGCCCGCGGCGCTGGAGGTAGCGTCGAACCCGCGTGCCCGCAGCGCGGTCTTGCGGGTAGCGGAACGCCTGGCATGAACCGAGGACGGGCGGTGGCCGCAGTCTTGCTGGCGCTCCTGCTGCTGATCTCCGGCATCGCGGTGGTGTACGCCAAATATGCGAGCCGCAAGTATTTCGTCGAGCTCGAGACGTTGCGCGCGCAGCGCGACGCCCTGGAGGTCGAATGGGGGCGATTGCAGTTGGAGCAAGGGGCCTTGGCCACGCACTGGCGCTTGGAGACCCTGGCTCGGGAGCGCATCGGCATGCGGATGCCGGCCCCCGATGACGTGATAGTGATCAGGCCGTAGCCATGGCAAGAGCAAAGCGCAGTCGCAAGAAGCCAGTCAAGGGGCCCGAGGAGTTGGTGCGTACCTATCGCGGCCGCAGGCGGGTCGTACTCATGCTGCTGTACGCGGCCTTTGTTGCCGTGGCCTGGGGGGCGATCGACCAGCAGATCATGGAGGGTGATTTTTTGCGCCGGGAAGGCCAGCTGCGTCACCTGCGTGTGGTGGAAATGCCGGCCTACCGCGGCATGATCCTCGATCGCTACGGCGAACCCCTCGCCATCAGCACCCCGGTCGATTCGGTGTGGGCGGATCCCAGGAAACTAGCCCGCAACGATGCTGCCCTGAAACCCTTGGCTAAGGCGCTGGAGTTGCGCCCGGAGGCGCTGCAGCGGCTGCTATCGAAGCGCAAAGACCGCGGTTTCGCCTACCTGAAGCGCCGCGTCAACCCGGATATCGCGCAGCGCGTCAGCGAGTTGCACTTGGATGGGGTCGGACTGGAAAGGGAGTACCGACGCTACTATCCGAGCGGCGAGGTAAGTGCGCAGCTGGTTGGCTTCACCGACGTAGACGATCGAGGACAGGAGGGGTTGGAGCTGAGCTACGAGGACTGGTTGCGGGCGACACCGGGACGCAAGCGGGTACTCAAGGATGGACGAGCCAGGGTGGTCAAGGATGTGGAGAGCGTGCGCGCACCCGAGCCGGGGAAAGACCTGGTTCTCAGTATCGACCGCAGGATCCAGTTTCTTGCCTACCGGGAACTCAAGGCGGCGGTACAAGAGCATCAAGCCAGGGCCGGAACTGCCGTGGTCCTGGACGTGGAAACCGGCGAGGTGCTGGCGATGGTCAACCAGCCGTCGTACAACCCGAACGGTCGGCGAGACGGGCGCGGCGGCCGGCTGCGTAACCGCGCGATCACGGATGTACTGGAGCCCGGCTCCACAATAAAGCCCTTCACGGTCGCCGCTGCCCTCGAACTGGGCAAGATTCGCCCCGATGGACTGGTGGACACGGCGCCGGGATACCTGCGGGTGGGGCGCAACCTGGTGCGCGACCACCACGATCTCGGGCGCATCGATGTATCTACTGTGTTGAGCCGCTCGAGCAACGTGGGGGCCAGCCGGATCGCGCTGCAGATGACCCCGGAGGAGATGTGGCGTCTGTTCTCCCGGCTTGGTTTCGGCGCTGCGACCGGCAGCACATTCCCCGGGGAGACCGCCGGCCAGTTGCCGGAATTCTCCGATTGGTCGCGCTTTGAACAGGCGACCATCTCCTTCGGCTACGGACTGTCGGTCTCTGTCCTGCAGCTTGCACGAGCCTATGCCGTGTTGGCCGCCGACGGCGTCGCCCGACCGGCGTCCCTGCTGAAGGTCGATGCGGCCGAGCCCGGCGCGCGGGTGATGAGCGCGCAGACCGCGCGCACGGTGCGCACGATGTTGGAGCGGGTAGCATCGGCTGACGGGACGGCCCCCCTGGCTGCGATCCCGGGTTATCGAGTGGCGGGCAAGACGGGGACGGCGCGGAAATCGGTCGCCGGCGGTTATGCCAAGGACAAGTATCAGGCCTTGTTCGCCGGCATGGCCCCGGCGAGCTCCCCCCGGCTGGTGATGGTCGTTATGATCGACGAGCCGAGGGCTGGCAAGTACTACGGAGGCCAAGTGGCGGCTCCGGTCTTCGCCAAGGTCATGGCGGGCGCGCTGCGCCTGCTCAATGTAGCGCCGGATACCGAGGGGCCGCACGATCTCCGGCTTGCAAGCGTTGGGGCCGCTCCATGATGACGGCGCCGCAGACAGGGTCGGGGATGCGCCTCTCGTCGCTTCTGAGCGGACTGGCGACGGTTTCGCAAGCGCAGGACCGGCTGGTCGGCGGGTTGACTTTAGACAGCCGGCGCGTGGAGCGTGGCGCCCTGTTTCTGGCCTGCAGCGGGAGCCTGGGTCATGGACTTGACTATCTGGATGCAGCGTTAGAACGCGGAGCGATAGCCGTCGTCTGCGAGCCCGACGCGACCTGGAGCCCGGAGCGGATCCGCGGTCTCGGTCAGCGAGTTTCCGTGCCGCTGTTGGAGCTGGATGGGCTAGGTGCTCGGGCGAGTCTACTCGCAGCGCGCTTCTATGGTGAACCGAGTCGCGCGCTGCAGGTGGTCGGGT
>JAHEIA010000021.1 GCA_024639625.1 Chromatiales bacterium | reverse complement strand
GCGCGATTTCGCCGGTCTCGGGGTGGGCGGTGTCAACCAGGGTGCCGGACTCGTAGAGAATCCCGTTGGCGTCGCTCACGATCAGCTCGACCCACATCTGGCGTTCCTGGGAGAATCCGGAGGGGATGTTGTGCCCCGCACCCACATTCGTGACGTCTACCATCACGGTCGCAACGTCGCCGGGGGCTACCGCTGCGGGCGCTGAAACGGAGATCGTGGCCGCCGATTCGAGGAGCTGCCGTCGCCGCTGCACCTGTCCGATGACATTACCGTTCTCGTCCCGCGCCTCGTCCTCCTGCCCTGGGAAATCCACCAGTGCGATATCGACCCCGGTAAAATAGTGGGTGCTGACCGCCTCCCGCTCTTGCACGTCGTCGGGGCTGGGATAGACCGAAGTCTCGCCTTCCGCATACGACCCGGCGGGCGCCGGCGGGCCCAGATCCATGTGGCAGTCCTGGCAGCTGACTACACGACCGATCTGGTTATTGATCGGTCCGTAGGGTCCGTTCTGCCACTCGGTGAACAAGTTCTCCAGGCGTTGGAAGGGTTCTCCGGTGACCGGATCCTCCGCCACGGCCAGGTTCGAGTCCGGGGGCGTGCGCACATCATGGCATGATCCGCAGAACTCTGAGCTATCCAGGTAGCCGTCCTGCATGTTGATGTCCGTAGCGTGTGTCGATCGATGGAATGGGTTCTCTTCCGGTTCCTCGAGAGGACCGAACTTGGTATCGCCGGGTTCGAGCACGTAGGCGACGTTGGCGATGCCGTCGCCGAGACGTCCCAGCCCGGTGGACGCATCCGGCATCGAGATCTGATGACATACGTCACAGGAGATGCCGCGAAGGCCGACCGCACTGGCGAAATCCCGCATCGGCCGGTCATTGCTGTCGGGGAATGTCGGAAAGTTCCCCAGGAAGTTGTCCACCGGGTTGTGGCAACTCTGGCAGAAGAGTGCGGTGCCGTGACCTCCGGCGCCGAACCCTGGGCGGCCGTTAGCCACCGAGTAGCGGCTGCCCAGCGACTCCAGGGCGTTGAAGGTCGGGCTGACAGCGGAATAGGCCATCATGTTGCCGGACCATTCCTTGTACTGGCGGGGGTGGCAGGTGCGGCAGGTCTCCGGGTCGGTGAAATCCGCCAGTTGTTGGACGGGCAGCGGGCTCGGGTTGCCCAAGAAGGCGGCGAGCACCTGGGCCTCGGCGTTGGTCGCGCTAATTCCAGCGTGCACCAGTTCGTTGCCGAGAGCGAAGAGGATCTCTGCCGCAGAAACTCCGGAAACGTCCGGGCCGGTCAGGCCGGTACCGTCGTCCCCATGGCAAATATTACACTGCTTGTCAGCGAAGATGGTCGCTGCGAGGTCGGCGGTCAGCGGGGAGGTGCTGCAATTCGCCGGGGCTGATCGAACGGCAGTCTCGACGCCCCTTCCCTGGGTGCTGGCCTGCACGCGACAGGGGACCTCGGGTAGACCGCCGATGTTGGTGACCCAGAATCCGTCGTCCCGGGCCTTAGTGCTGCCCAACTCCGCGCCGGTCAAGGCGTCGGTCAGGAAAATGGTGTTCAAGGTATCGGCGTAGCCGAAGGCCCACAGCTTGCCCGCCGAAGACCTCCATTTTGCCCGATCCATGACTAGGACCGGTGATCCGCAATCCGCGGGCGCGTTGGCTACATCGGCCTCGACCTGGCCGGTCGGCGAGGTCGCCCGCACCCGGCACGGGATGTGCGAGATCGCTTCGATCTTTCTCACCCAGGCGCCGTTAGTGGGGTTCCAGGGTTTGACCGTGGCCAGCGGCAGTCCGCTATTTGCATCGGTGAGGACGATCGAGTTCCCCGCCACATCATTGCCGCGCAGAACCAGCTGCTCCGTCTCCGCCTTCCATTTCGCGACCGCGATGGTGACGGCGTAGGCGTTCGAGCCGCTGATCAGACCGCAGGCGAGCAGGGAGAGCATGGTCCCCCGCATGATTCGCTTCTTGGTGGGTGGTGTTGTCATGTGTGGACGACTCCCTGTTGCGTTGTTATGTACAGAACCTCCCTTTGCGGTCGCGGGAGGTCGATGGATTCCAGTAATTCCCCACTGGCAAGGTTGGTATATTGTGCGGACGAGCGCCATAAACGAATCACTGTATTTAATCAGTAAATACTAGTATTTATGAGGTTAATCACTGGAGTCCCTACAGGCGGGACCGGGAGGCGATGAATGCAGCGACCTGTGCCGGAAGTTCGCTACCGGATTCTTGCCAACGCGCAGCCGAAGAACGGGACTCATTTGCTGCTTTCCACCTTACGTGAGGTGCCGGGGCTGCGCTTTTCCGGGGTAGCGGTCGATTGGTCGGACCCGGACGCCGCTGTGGAGCGGTTGCAGGCAACCCATCCCGGGGAATTCAGCAAGGGGCACATCCCTTACCTAGATCCGGCGCCGCCGGCTTTGGAGGACGGCACCTTCGTGGTGTTCAACATGGTCCGCGATCCGCGAGACAATGCGGTTTCGTTCTACCATTACGTACTGCGCTATCCTGAGCATTACCTGTACCCCGCGTTTGCCCAGATGCGTGACGATGGGGAACGCCTGATGGCGGTGATCCGCGGGTTTTCCTTCGCCCAGGGAGCGGGCGAGGTGTCGATGAAGACCATCGGCCATCGGTTCGATGTCTGGGGTGGATGGGACGACAGCCCGAGCTGCCTGACCTTGCGATTCGAGGATCTGGTGGGCGAGCGGGGAGGTGGTTCGGCGCTAAGGCAGCAGCAGGCGATCCGCCGTATGCTGCAGCGGCTGGATATCGCCCCGCAGCCGGAGATCATCGCAAGCATCGCCCGGGGCGGTTTCGATACCAGCACCCACTCGTTTCGCAAGGGCGTGATCGGTGACTGGCGCAACCACTTCACGCGCCAACACGTCGAGACCTTCAAGCGCGTGGCGAACCACGTGTTATTGCGCTACGGATACGAGCAAGATGCGGACTGGCACTGAAGCGACCATCCGCATCCCGCGAATGCCGGAGGCGCGGCGGGCTAATTGCTGCTGGCGCAAATCTATCCCGAAGGGGCCGGGCCTGAGTTCGCGATCTGGGCTGGCGGCTCCATCTTCTCCCAGACGTGCTCGGCGAAGCCGGTCCCCGCCTCCGCATAAAGATTGAATACCTCGGCGACACCCGCTTCTCGCAATGCTTGGGCCTGGTCGTCGAACTTGGCGACGGACGCCAAGGTGACCTTGAAGCCGAATTCACGGAACATGGAAGCCACCGTGAGATTGGCCTGGTGGTCCGGCAAGGTGAGCAGGGCGAGCCGGATCTTTCCCCGGGTTTTCGCCCGAGACCAGAAATCGTAGTCCGTAGCATCACCCAGGATAACGTTGCGTCCCTGTTGCCGATGGATTTGCAGGGTCGATTCGTCGCGATCGACACCGAGCACCACGTCGCCCCAGCGTTCGCGCAAGAAATCGTAAGCGGCGGCACCCACACGGCCCATGCCGAACACCATGACCTGAAACTCGCCGGGGTCGATCAGTTCGTCTCCCGAGAGCCTTTCTGTCCGTTCGAAGTGTTTCAATTGCCCTCGCCATCGCCGGTAAATCTCCTTGCTCTTGATGTTTAGAGGGGATGCCATCACGAAGCTAATCGACAAGGCGATGGCGATGAGCGAGAGCCATTCCTCCGCCAACCATCCGTTGCCCACGCCGATCGCCCCGACGATAAGTCCGAATTCGCTGTAGTTCGCCAGGCTGAGAGAAGCGAGAGAGGCGCTGCGTGCGCGCATCTTGAAGCGGCTCATCAGCGCGAAATAGAGGGCTACCTTTAGGGGTATCAGGGTAACCAGCAGCAGCGCGATGCCGACGGTTTCCCAGGTCAGACCTCCGCTCAACCCAATGGTCAGGAAGAACCCGACAAGAAACAGGTCCTTGAAGCTCAGCAGGGTCTTGGCGAGTTCGTCCGTCTTGCGGTGACCCGCCAGCAACACGCCCAGCAGGAGCGCGCCCAGGTCTGCCTTGACTCCGACCTGTTCGAACAAGGCGGCGGCTCCCAAGGGAAGCAGCCATCCGAGGAGCACCAGCAATTCGCCATGCCCGGCGCGCTCCAGCAAGCGCAAGATCAGGGGGCGCAAGGGGATCAGGGCGAGCAGGGTTACGGCCCAGGGAGACGGGATCTTGCCCGCCGACAACGCGATGAACAGGACGGCAAACAGGTCCTGCATGATCAGGATGCCGATTGCGGTCCGTCCGTGCAGCGCCCCCATCTCGCCCTTCTCTTCCAGTACCTTCACCGCGAAAACGGTGCTGGAAAAGCTCAGTGCGAAACCGACCAGAACCGCGGTCGGGAAATCGATACCGGCGAACAGAGAGATCCCCATGCCCGCCAGCAGCAGAACCACGGGCGCCGCGATGACGACCATAGCGCCCATGTGCAGACTGGCGGTCGCCCAGATGACCGGGTTAAGCAGGTCACGGATCTTCAGCTTGAGCCCGATGGTGAACAACAGCAGGGTTACACCAAGGTCCGCTATTTGCTGCAGACCCGCACTGGTTGTTCCGCCGAGAGCACCGAGCACGAAACCAGCAACAAGAAAGCCGACCAGAGGCGGAAGGTTGAGGAGGCGTGCGGTGAATCCGAACAGGAAAGCGATCCCGACCGGGTAGATGTCGGTCAGGTGAATTGCGTCGAGTTCCTCCAATATCGTGACTTCCATCCAGGGGCCCCGTGCGAAACATCCGAGTGCGGTAGCGAGTCGCCATCATAGTGAGGAGTTGTGTGCCGGACAAATCAATGTCGCCGTACTCTCTACGAAACCCTTGCTTTCTGGGCACCGCTGCGGGCTCGCGGCGGCTCTGGCTTGTGCTACGATTCTGTGTCGTATGTAGGTCGCTATCCGGGACCGGGTTCACTGGATAAGGACACCCGGTAGGAGTCCTGCGAGGCGATTGGGTTGAGGGTCCACTAGAGGAGATATGCGACGATGCTTTGGACAAACACCGCGAGGAAAGCCGGATTCATGGGTATGCTATTGATGTTCGGAGCCGCCACCCTTTGTGGCGGATTTCCGAGTGATTCCAGGGCGGAAGGCGACGGCGTTGCGCGAGTCGTTTTCCATGCCGACTTCGCGGATCCGCGCCGCTTCAGCGCCATGCTGACCAGCATCAACAACATGGTGACCTACTATCAGAACGAGTTGGTCGAGTACGATGTGCGCATTGTGTTCGTCGCGCATGGGGTGCGCTTTCTCACCGACGACAAGCTGCAAGACACGCCCTTTGCCGAGGATGCGGCCCTCGAAGAGCGCCGTTCCAATCTGAAAGGGCGCCTGGAGTCATTGCGCGATGTGCAAGGAGTAAAGCTCGAGCTCTGCGATATCACCCGCACCCAGTCCGGGCTTGCGGAAGACAAACTCTATTCCGGCGTAACCCTGGTTCCTTCCGGTGTCGTCGAGATCGCCAAGTTGGAGCAAGAGGGCTTTTCCTACATCAAGATCGAATGAGTTCCGCTCTGCGATTCTGCGAAGCGCGGCGGCATTTCGGCGGTGCTCGCCGACGAGGCGAAAGGCAGCCGCCAGAAAAAGTAGCCCCAGGCGCTTCCGGCTTACGCGGCAATCGCTTCGCACCCCGGGAGCCGCGGTCGGCTTACCGCAGACCGCGCTCGCAATTTGCTTTACTGCCGCATCCGGCTACTGTTTCCTGAAAGAATAATGAACCCACCGTTGTAGGAGGTTGCGTCATGGCCTATGAAGAGGTCTACGCTCGCTTTTTATCCGATCCGCAAGATTTCTGGGCACAGGCGGCCCGGGAGATCGACTGGATGGAACCATGGCAACAGGTGCTCGACGACTCTCGCCCGCCGTTTTATCACTGGTTTTCGGGCGGAGTGCTGAACACCTGCTACAACGCGTTGGATCGGCACGTGGACGGTGGTAGAGCGCAGCAGTTGGCGCTCGTATACGACAGCCCGGTGACCCAGTCCCAGCGCAGCTTCACCTATGCGGAACTGCGCGACGAGGTAGCCCGATTCGCCGGCGTTCTGGTGCGGCTCGGCGCAGGAAAGGGCGACCGGGTCATCATCTACATGCCGATGATCCCGGAAGCCGTGATCGCGATGCTCGCTTGCGCGCGCATCGGCGCCATCCATTCCGTGGTATTCGGCGGTTTCTCGTCCCGCGAACTGGCGACCCGCATCGACGACGCGAAACCCAAGGTCATGGTTGCGGGATCTTGCGGTATTGAGCCGAACCGTATTGTTCAATACAAGCCTTTGTTGGACCAGGCCATCGAACTGGCTACCCATAAACCGCAGAGCTGCGTGGTATTGCAGCGGGAGCAAGGCCCCGGCGAATTATTGGAAGGGCGCGATATCGCTTGGAGCGAAGCGATGGCCGCAGCGCAACCCCAGGCTTGTGTCCCCGTGGCGGCCACCGATCCGCTGTATATTCTCTACACCTCGGGAACCACGGGACAGCCCAAGGGCGTGGTGCGCGACAACGGGGGCCACGCCGTCGCCATGAAATGGAGCATGCGCGCGGTCTACGGTGTGGAGCCTGGGGAGGTCTTCTGGGCGGCCTCGGATGTGGGCTGGGTGGTCGGCCACAGCTACATCGTCTATGCCCCTTTGCTACACGGTTGCACCACCGTGCTCTACGAAGGGAAGCCGGTCGGCACGCCGGATCCGGGGGCTTTTTGGCGCGTAATCGCCGAGCACGGGGTGTCGGTCCTGTTCACGGCGCCTACGGCGTTTCGCGCCATCAAACGTGAGGATCCCGGCGCAGAATATCTGCGGCGCTACGATCTGCAGGGGTTTCGCGCCCTGTTCCTGGCGGGCGAGCGTTGCGATTCGGATACCCTCGCCTGGGCCGCTAGCAACCTCCAGGTGCCGGTGATCGACCATTGGTGGCAGACTGAGACCGGCTGGGCCATCGCCGCCAATTGTCTCGGTATCGAACAGTTGCCGGTGAAGCCGGGGAGTCCAACCAAGGCGGTTCCCGGTTACCGGGTGGAGGTGCTCGACGAGCAGGGGGACGAGGCCCCAGCCGGCGATATCGGTCGCATAATGCTCCGTCTGCCCCTGCCCCCCGGTTGTCTGCCCACCTTGTGGAACGACGACCAGCGTTTCGTCGACTCCTACCTGCGGGCAGAAGATGGATACTACTTGACAGGCGACGCGGGATTCCAGGACGAAGATGGCTATCTGTTCATCATGAGCCGGATCGACGACATCATCAATGTGGCGGGGCACCGGCTCTCCACCGGAGGTATGGAGGAGGTCTTGGCCTCTCACCCGGATGTCGCCGAATGTGCGGTAATCGGTGCCCACGATGATTTGAAAGGAGAACTGCCGGTGGGGTTGGTGGTGCTCAAGTCGGGGGTCTCCAGAAGGGAGAAGGAAATCAAAGAGGAGTTGATCGCAGCGGTTCGCGAAAAAATCGGTCCGGTGGCGGCGTTCAAAAAGGTCACGCTGGTGGAACGGCTGCCGAAGACCCGCTCAGGGAAGATCCTGCGCGGGACCATGAAGAAGATCGCGGATGGGGCCGAGTACAGGATGCCCGCAACGATCGACGATCCGACGGCCCTCGACGAGGTCGAACGCGCCCTGCAGAAGATCGGTTACGCCAGCGGTCCGTGACTCGTTGCGGCGGCGGAAAATCGTCGAGCAGTACCTGACACTCGCTATTTTGTCGACAATAATTGTTGTATTTCCCATTTTTTGCAGCATAATTCCGGTGTTAATGGAAAATATGTCGACAATGAAGCATGAGAAACAAATGTTCGGCGCCGACGGTAGGGGTGTAGCCCCAACCATTGCGGAGCGCATTTTCCGCGAGATCCAAGGGGCGATCGTGGAGGGGAGCATTCCCGCCGGGAGCAAGATCAGTGAGCCGGAATTGGCGCGCAGATTCGGCATCAGCCGAGGCCCATTGCGTGAGGCGATCGGCCGTTTGGAATCCTGCGGTCTCGTCGAGCGCAGACCCAATGTCGGCGCCCGGGTGGTTCGCTTGTCCGCGGCCCAGCTGCTGGAGATATTCCATGTTCGCGAAGCCCTCGAGGGCATGGCCGCGCGCCTTGCAGCGGAACGTATGCCGCTGCCTGAGGTGAACCAGCTCGAGCGATTGCTCGACCTGCACCGGCAACAGGTGGAGGGGGAGGCGGGCCGCACCTACTTTCAGCAGGAGGGGGACCTCGATTTCCATTACTGCATCGTTCGGGGCAGCCACAATCAGCAGCTGATACAGATCCTGTGCGACGACCTGTACCAATTGTTGCGCATGTATCGGTACCAGTTCGGCATGGCGAGCCCGCGAGCCCGCGTCGCGCTGCGTGAGCACGAACACATCGTCCAAGCGATCGCGGACGGCGACGCAGAATTGGCGGAGATCCTTATGCGGCATCACATCCGGGCCTCTCGCCGCAACGTGGAACAGCGGATGCGGGAAGCGGGACCGAGATCCGCCCCGTCACCCGCGAAGGAGACAGCATGACCGATACTATGAGCCCCGGCGCGCGTCTGCGCGGCGCGGTAATCGACGAAAACCCGCTGCAGGTGGTGGGTGCGGTGAATGCTTACCATGCGATCATGGCCGAGCAGGTCGGGTACCGCGCGCTCTATCTGTCCGGGGGAGGCGTTGCGGCGGCTTCCTATGGCTTGCCGGATCTCGGGTTGACAAGCCTCGATGACGTCTTGGCGGATGTGCGTCGAATCACTTATGTGACGGAATTACCGCTGCTCGTAGATGCGGACACCGGTTTTGGCAGCAGCGCTTTCAACATTGCGCGCACGGTAAAGGAGATGGTTCGTGCCGGCGCGGCCGGCGTGCACATCGAGGACCAGGTCCAAGCGAAGCGCTGCGGTCACCGGCCAGGAAAGGCGATCGTGTCCAAGCAGGAGATGTGCGACCGTATCAAGGCGGCAGTAGATGCCCGCGGTGATGACTTCGTTATCATGGCGCGCACGGATGCGTTGGCTGTCGAGGGAATGGAATCCGCGATCGATCGAGCTGTAGCCTGTGTCGAAGCCGGGGCCGATATGGTCTTTCCGGAGGCGATGGTGTCGTTGGATCAATATCGTGAGTTCGTCGAAGCCGTGCGGGTGCCTGTTCTGGCCAATATCACGGAGTTCGGCGCCACGCCATTGTTTACCACCGAGGAGCTCGATCGGGTCGGCGTGCGCCTTGTTCTCTACCCGCTGTCTGCATTTCGTGCAATGAACCAGGCCGCTCTGTCGGTGTACCGGACTATTCGCGAACAAGGGACGCAGAAGAATGCGCTCGAGCGAATGCAGACCCGCATGGAGCTCTACGACTTTCTCGACTATCACGCCTACGAGCAGAAACTCGACGAGCTCTTCAGCAAAGGGGGAAATTAATATGGCAGAAGACCCGAAAGGCCAGCAACCGGTTGCGGGAAAGAAGAAATCCGTAGCGCTCTCCGGCACGCCGGCCGGTAACACCGCGACCTGTACCGTAGGGCGTACCGGCAACGACCTGCACTATCGCGGCTACGATATCCTGGACTTCGCCGATAGCGCCGAGTTCGAAGAAATCGCCTACCTGTTGATCTACGGGCGCCTGCCGACACAGGCCGAATTGGCCAGCTATAAGACCCGACTGCGCTCCCTGCGCGGCCTGCCTGCGGCGTTGAAGAAGGCGCTGGAGCAGATTCCCGCCTCGGCTCACCCGATGGACGTGATGCGTACCGGTTGCTCCGTGCTCGGAACCCTTGAGCCGGAGAAGGAGGACCATAATGACGCCGGCGCGCGGGCGATCGGTGACCGCCTGCTCGCCTGTTTCGGCTCCATGTTGCTCTATTGGTACCATTACAGCCACAACGGACGTCGCGTGGAGGTGGAGACCGACGACGATTCGGTAGGCGGGCATTTTCTCCACCTGCTGCATGGCCGTCCGCCGTCCCAGTTGTGGGAGCGGGCGATGCACACATCGCTCAACCTGTACGCGGAGCACGAATTCAACGCCTCGACCTTTGCCGCCCGAGTGGTCGCCGGCACCAATTCGGACATGTACTCGGCGCTTACCGGGGCCATCGGTGCGCTGCGCGGACCCAAACATGGCGGGGCGAACGAGGTTGCTTGCGAAATTCAGCAGCGTTACGCGACCGCCGACGAGGCGGAGCAGGACATTCGCGAGCGTGTAGGCCGCAAGCAGATCATCATCGGATTCGGCCACCCGGTGTACACGATCGGCGACCCGCGAAATGAAATTATCAAGGCCGTTGCCAGGAGCCTGTCGCAACAGGTCGGGGACATGCGCATGTTCGATGTTGCCGACCGCCTCGAAGCGACCATGTGGGATCTGAAGAAGATGTTTCCCAACCTGGATTGGTTCTCCGCCGTGTCCTACCACATGATGGGTATTCCGACGGCCCTGTTCACGCCGATCTTCGTGATCTCCCGTACCACCGGATGGGTCGCCCACGTAATCGAGCAGAGAACCGACGGCAAGATCATACGCCCCAGCGCCAACTACGTCGGCCCGGAGAATCTGTCATGGGTCCCGATCGAGCGGCGGGGCTGAACTGGGTCACCGAAAACGCGGAGCAACTGCATGAGCGAACACATTGCCGATACCAACGTGCGCCCGGACCCGGACAAGGAACTGATCGCGATCGCCGATTACATCTGCGATTACGAGATCAACTCCAGCGAGGCCTTTGATACAGCGCGTAACTGCCTCATGGATTCCCTGGGTTGTGCGTTACTGGCCCTGCAGTATCCGGAGTGTACGAAACATCTGGGGCCGATCGTGCACGGCACCCAGGTCCCCAACGGTGCGCGGGTCCCCGGTACCCAGTTTCAGCTCGATCCGGTCAAGGCAGCCTGGGATATCGGGTCATTGGTTCGTTGGCTGGATTTCAACGATACCTGGCTTGCGGCGGAGTGGGGGCACCCATCGGATAACCTGGGCGCCATCCTAGGACTCGCTGACTGGCTCTCCCGCAAGGCAGTCAGCGAAGGCAAGGAGCCGCTCAGAGTCCAGCAGGTGTTGGAATACATGATCAAGGCCCACGAGATCCAAGGCGTGCTGGCGTTGGAGAATAGCTTCAACCGGGTCGGTCTGGATCATGTCGTGCTGGTGAAGGTGGCTTCCGCTGCTGTAGCGGCGCACATGTTGGGCGCTGACAAAGGGCAGGTCGTCGATGCCCTGTCCCACGCCTGGGTGGATGGCCAGGCGTTGCGCACGTACCGTCACGCCCCCAATACGGGCTCCCGCAAGTCCTGGGCGGCGGGTGATGCGAGCGCGCGTGGCGTGCGTCTGGCGATGATGGTGCTATGCGGAGAGATGGGGCTGCCCTCGGTGCTCAGCACGCCCATCTGGGGCTTTTACGATGTGCTGTTCAGGGGCAATGGATTTCAGTTCCAACGTCCCTATGGCAGCTACGTGATGGAGAATATCCTGTTCAAGATCAGCTTTCCCGCGGAATTCCATGCCCAGACCGCCGTCGAGTGTGCCTTGTTGCTGCACGGCGAGGTGAAAGATCGTATCGATGAGATCGAACGCATCGAGCTTACGACCCAGGAATCTGCGCTGCGGATCATCAGCAAGGACGGCCCTTTGTACAATCCGGCGGACCGGGACCATTGTCTGCAGTACATGGTGGCGATCGGTCTCATCTACGGCGCGCTCAGCGCTAGGCACTACGAGGATGAGATCGCATCCGATCCGCGCATCGACGTGCTGCGCAACAAGATGCGGGTAACGGAAGACACGCGCTACACTACGGACTACATGGATCCGGAAAAGCGCTCCATCGCCAATGCTGTGCAGATCTTCTTCCGCGATGGCAGCAGCACCGAGAAGGCCGAAATTGAGTATCCGATCGGCCACCGAAGACGGCGGGCGGAGGGGATACCGGTTCTCGAAGGGAAGTTTTACGACGCGCTTTGCTCGCGCTTCCCCCGCCGACAGGCGAAATTGATTTACCAACTCTGCCTGGACACGGAGCAACTGTTGGTTACACCGGTCCACGAATTCATGGACGGTTTTGTCATATGAGCCGGTAGCGGATCCGTCTCCGCGTCGCCGGGGGCTTGCCGGTTCGCACCGGTGGTTGGTTCGTGCCAGGGAACCATACCGTGCCTCCCGCTGTCTCATTTTGCGGGAACTCCCTTAGCAGGGCATTAGGTGTTCGTTCACCGAGCCGGTGCTGGCCTGCGGTCTGCGCTTGATGAAACAGACTGAGAGGCAGTCACCGGCTTTCTGTTGGCTCTTGTCGGCCGCTTTCTTCGCGTACTGCCCGGTGTGCCTCGCGCCCGGACCAGCGGGTGGCGCTCAGGGTGCCGGGACCAGCGTTGGATTCCCGGGAATCTTTCCGAGGGTTCGCTCGACGCGCTGTTCGATCACGATGTCGTAGTGCGAGCGGGCGAATTGCCGCCGCAGCAGGGCTAAGTTATCCGTGCCGAGCGCTTGATAGTGCACTTGCACCAGTTTCTGAAACTGCTGGGCGAGAAAGGGGGCAAGGAAATCCCCAAAAGAGTCGCTAAGAAAGAGCACGCGGATCGGGCCGTTTGCGCAGCGGTAAGTGATCTCCTCGAAACGTTGTTGCGGCACGATGGGCTCCCGCGACACCGGCTTGCGAGCACACTCCTCGAGGCCCTGGGAGACCACGGGTACCGTTTCCCTCACCTGGTCTTGTATTCCCGCCATGCGGGTCAGATCGCCTCCCGGGATCTCTAGGGCGTCGAACCGGTAGTGGTTCGGCTGGGGAAAGCCGGCTACCGAGGTACGGCTGCCGATCTCGGCCATCATTGTCCGAAACGCCGCATAGGCACCAAACTCGTTCCAATGGGTATCCGTGAGACGGTAGGCGATACTTTGCTGCTTGGCGGCCCGCAGGGCGGGCGCTAGATCGAGAGCCGTCAGCTCCGGCCGCCGCGCCAGAACGTTTGTGATCTGCTCGCGGCGCGAAACGCTTCCCAGGCGCTTGAAATAGTCCGGGTAATACTCCGGATAAACGGTGTGCTTATTCGGCGCAATGAAGAAATAGTATTCGGCCCCTCTGGCGGAGAGCCAATCGCGGCGTTCCACGAGCGCCGCTTCCCAGGCAAACAGCTCCTCCTCGGTCATCGCTGACCGATTGAGGTAGTCTCTCAACCCGCCGTCCGATTGTAGAAAATACCAGCCTGCTTTACCGAACAACACTTTGCGCGTGGGCGACCTGTCCAGCATACGCACCTGCAATCGGTTGTATAGGGTAATCAAGCCCGTGCGCAGTCCGAAGTTGTCTGCGAAATAATGTTCGAATAGCCTAGGGTAGCCGACCAGGGCATGCAGGTTACGTGGCGTTGGTGGAGGGCTGGCGTGCAGGCGATGTTCCGTAGCGAGTGGGTTGGGGGAAGGTTTCAGCCACATGGTGACCAGAGGTGCCGAGATTGCGCCAAGAAAAGCCGCCGCAAGAAGCAAATTTCCGCTCCGGCTGAAGCGCATTTCAGAAACGGAAATAGATGAACGGGTTGTAGGTGTCCGCTGCCAGGTACATGGCGGAAAGCAGGAACACCAATACAAGAAATAGCATGCTCGCAGCCTCGAGTACGCAGCCGGTCAG
>JAHEIA010000342.1 GCA_024639625.1 Chromatiales bacterium | reverse complement strand
GCTCGGATTTCGGCATCGCTCGAAAGCCGGGCGCATATTGACAACACAAGGGGGGGCCATGTCCGCTGACCTGATGCTGCTACCCAGCAGCAATTTTGCAAACATCTGCCTGGTGCGCATCCCCGAGGATTTCGAGGAGCACGAGGCCTATCGTTACGCAACGGGGGTGATCGCTAACGTTGAAGAGCAAGGAACCCATTGCTCGCGCGAGGATGTGCGCGATGCCTTGGAGGAGCGCGGCTTCGAAACGGTCGCCTTCCTGCTCGGTCCCGAACTCGCGTAACGCTCGGGACGCTACTGCCTCTGTGACGGCAGCGCGGGCATCATCTCCATCGGATTCCATCGCTGCAGCTGCTCACTGCCTTGATGGATCGTCTGGTCCATGCGTTGCATACTGGAATAAATCCCCTGCATGGTGGCACCCATCTGGGAGACCTCGGCCGACAGTACCTGCATCGCCCCGTTCATCTCCGCCACGGTGCGGTCCATCGACCCGACCGCGACCGCCATCCGCCCAATATCCGCCGTCATATTCTTCATGAGCAGGGAAAGGTAGCCCCCCGCAACCAGCACCAGCAACACCAGAACCGCTTTCTCCGAGGTACGCATATGGCTTTCTCCGTCGTTGCCCGCCACTGAGTTTAGGGTACAGGATACTACTGCAGGAACCGAATGAAAGAAGGCGTGGTCGACCAAAGGGAAGCGGATAGCAGAACCCAATCGCGGCGTAGCGACACGCCCGCCTGGCGATGCGTAAGCTAACGCCGGCTAACCGCAGGGCGGGCCGCCTTGCGTGCCTCCTACTACCCGCCCTGCTGCTCGCCGGACCCGGGGCTATCGCTCAGGAGTCGACCAGGGACCGCGCGCGACGGTACGTCGTTGCCGAGCTACTGCGGGCTTTGGCACCCCCGGCGGACCTCAACCGCGTCTCATCCCTGGTCTACGCGATCGCCGAAGACTACCGCGGCGGCGCAAGCGGCGAAAGCGCGGAGGCCCTTCATGCGGTACGCAGCTTTCTGCAAGGTGTTGACGCCGCCGGCATGAAGTGCGCCGGAGTCATCGAACTGCGCCTGATCTCCGCCTTTCTTTCTCTAGCCGGCCCCCAGTTCTCGATCGCGCCGAGAGATTTGGGTTCAGCTTCGTGCGAGCAAGGCGCAGATCCATTTTCCGCTGCGGGGGCGCTCTTCTTCCTGTGTCGATTTACCGAGCTGAACCACCGGGATCGACTCCCGGGAGTCGCTGAACGACTGCTGGCGATGCAGCGCCCGGACGGCGGCTTTGGCCCTTACGGGTCACCCGGCGAGTTCTATCTCTCCAGCCACATCATTTTTGCCCTCCACAGCTGCGGTATCGCTGGACCATCAGTACCTCGCGGGCGCGCTTACCTGCTGCTGCGTGCGGCAGAATTCTACCGCCGAGGTTTCCTCGACGGGCTATTGGAAAGCGTACTGATGCTCGAGCGCATGGGGGCCGAGATCCCCGAAGGAGCCGAGTACCAGAGATACATCCTCGGACGCATGCAGAATAATGGCGGCATCTGCTCGATCGATCGGCCGGGTTGCCGAGCCGATTGGCACACCGGCGCGCTGCTACTTGAATACCTGCGAACCCGGAAGGAAGCGTGCACCGCCGATCGGCGCAGCCCCCCCCAATGAGCCCGGCTCTGCTGGCGGATCTGCTGCTGGGCCTACACCTGGTGTTCGTGATCTTCGTCGTCGGCGGTCAGTTGCTTATCCTGCTCGGCTGGGCGCTGGGCTGGAGTTGGACACGCAAGCTGGGATTCCGCCTCGCTCACCTTGCCGCAATCCTGTTTGTCACCGCACAGACCTGGGCCGGCTGGCGTTGCCCGTTGAGTGTACTGGAAGACCGACTGCGCACCGCAGCAGGGCAAGCGGGCTACACACGGGGCTTGGTCGCCGATTGGGCCGGCCGGTTGCTCTACTACTCTGCCCCGGAGTGGGTTTTCGGTTTGCTCTACTCCTTGTTTGCGCTACTGGTTCTGCTTACCTTTGTCGCCTACCGCCCGCGCCGCCGCTGAATGAGCGCAGGCGAAGGATCCCATCACCTGATGGCTCCTGGCGCCGTTGCAGAAGGCTGGTTCCCGGGTTACTGAAGCTGTAGCTCGACGCTACCGCGCACCCGCACTTCGACCTTCTGGGTCCCAGCCTCGAGCACCGGCGGGGATGCAGCCAGGGAGGCCTCCATCGCCATTGCACGGAACGGCTGAGGGGGCGGTGCGACCTCCGAGGTCTCCACCGCCAGGCGAACCAGCCGATATCCGGCACGACCCAGCTGCCGGGCCACTAATTCCGCCCGCTGCTCGAAACGCGTAATCGCCTCGCTGATCAATCGATCCTCCTCCTGGCGGCGCACCTCAGGAGAAACGCTGTAGCCGATAGACTGCACGGCCAGCCTTGCCTGCAGGTCGCCGATCAATGCGCTGATTCGGGCCGCATCCCGGCTCTCGAGGCGAATCGACTGCTGGACGCGCCAACCGGAAAGCCGTTGCTTTTCATATACCGGGTTGGTTTGGTAGCCCAGGGTCTGTACCCTTATTCCAGGAACCTCCTTAGCCGCCGCGACAGCCTGGGATACCTCCCGGTTCACTTCGCCCGCCAAGGCGGCAGCGTCAGGCCCCTGGCGCTGGGCGTAGAGGACCGCAATCAAGGTGTCGTTCTCGACGTCCGTCTCCGCAGACACCGACAGCTCGATGCGGTCGTAAGTCAAAGGTTCCTCGACGGCCGACACCACGGTGGCGCACAGGACTGTGCCCGCCAGCAACACTACAGCCGGAAAAATATGCATGATTCTTGCTCCTGTACATCAACCCAGCCTGGGGGCCCGGATTTGCCGTAACGCGCCCCCGGTGTCTCCTCCGCACGGTGCACGGCCGTGTGATATCCCACCACGGAAGGTAAACGATGTGACAAAACCGCACAAACCGACTCTGGATCGACCCCTGCAGATCAGGCAAACTCCAGGAAGCAAAGTTCCTCGAGGAGGGCCACCATGTCTTGGCAGCAGAAGAGAACCCAGATGCCTGAACCGGGCGCCGCCTTGCCGGGCCGAACGCAGGCGATGCCGGTGCCGTCCGCACATCATGTCCACGGAACCCCCCTGCAGCCGCCGTTTCCGCGGGAGATGCAGATCGCAATCTTCGGGCTCGGCTGCTTCTGGGGGGCTGAGCGCAAGTTCTGGCAGCAGCCGGGAGTCTACTCTACTGCCGTAGGCTATACCGGCGGGATCACGCCAAACCCGACCTACGAGGAAGTGTGCAGCGGTCTGACGGGTCATAATGAGGCGGTGCAGGTCGTATTCGACCCCCGATCAGTACCCTATGAAGAGCTATTGCGGGTGTTTTGGGAGGCACATGATCCCACTCAGGGCATGCGTCAGGGCAACGACGTTGGAACCCAGTACCGCTCCGGTATCTACCCCCTCGACCAAGCCCAAAGGCAGTCCGCAGAGCGCTCCCTAGAGCGTTATCAGGATCGGTTGACCGCTGCTGGGCGCGGCAGGATCAGCACCGAGATCGTCGACGCCGGCGATTTCTATTTTGCCGAACAGTACCATCAACAATACCTGGCTAAAAACCCCAACGGGTATTGCGGCCTCGGCGGTTGCGGCGTCTCTTTTCCGGTGCCCAGCTAAACCTTCGCCGAAAGCATTGTTGTCCCGACGCCGGGTCCTCCCTCTCCTAGCCCTATTGGCGAGTTCTTGTGCATCCCGCGAGGTGGCGGAACTTGTCGCCTGGGAGCAGCGGTGCGGTCGATCCCCGTTGGCGGCAGCTCAACAGGTGGCCGGCTCCGCGCCGGGGGACCCGCGGGTAACACCGGTACCGCCCTGGCTGCGCGACCTGACGCTCGGCGAAACCTGCACTCCGCGCCAACTCTGCGCCCAAGACGCCCAGGCCTTGCAGCATGCAATCCAGGTAGTGCTCGCGCATTACCAAGGGCCTCTGGAGCCATCGCGGCTCGAACAAGCGGCGACCGGTGCCCTGCCGGTGGCCGCGGACGGCAGTAGTGCCAGCTCTAACGAACGCCTGGCGTCCGCACTGGAGAACCTGGTCGGGCTGCTAGACAACCGTTCCGGGTACTGGATTCTGAGCAGCGAGGGAACTACGCTGGCGCAAGGGCCACACAGAGCTGGCCTGCCCACCAAACGACAGCCAACACCCGGGCTGCAGTGGCGCCTGCTACCC
>JAHEIA010000020.1 GCA_024639625.1 Chromatiales bacterium | reverse complement strand
GCTCTGGACGCTGTTCTGGCTTGAGGGTCGTACTTGGGTCTATCGGAGCCGGATCGATTGTAGGCCTCCGCTGTAGAGTGAGATGCAACCGATGGAAGATGATAAACATTTTATAAACAATTAATAACGAAAAAAATATAAAGTAATTTCTACATTTAAAGCCGGCGCGGAATAACGGATGAACCGTTCCCTGGGGTATTTTCCGCTGGATTCTGCGAAGCGGTGGAGTTGGGCTAGAGGTGTCGCTAACCGACGGCAAGCTGAAACGTAACTGCGCTGAAAACCGGGCCTCTGAGTACCGTTTTGATCCAAGGATGTTTCGCCACCGTAACGTGCTAGGAGAACGGCTGGCAAAGAGATGAAGGCGGATGGATAAGGCACAACGAAATTACCTGATCGTCGGGGGCACTTCCGGAATCGGGCTCGCTGCAGTACGCCAGCTCGCGGGTTCCGCCAATGTCACCGTATGGTCACGGCAAGCCTCCGGGGACTTACCGAGCGGCGTCAACCACGACGTGTGGGATGCAACCAGCGGGACACAGCCGCCGAGGGTGCCGGATCGCTTGGATGGACTCGCTTACTGTCCCGGAAGTATTCGGTTGAAACCTCTCTCGCGTCTCACGGATGGTGATTTCCGCAGCGATTTCGAGATCAATTGCCTGGGCGCGGTGCGGGCCGTTCGCGCCTGCTTACCGGCGCTGCGCCGCGCCCCCGACCCGGCGGTTGTTCTCTTCAGCACCGTCGCCGTTTCGCAGGGCATTCCGTTGCATGCCTCGGTTGCAGCGGCCAAGGGCGCTGTCGAAGGCATTACCCGGTCTCTCGCGGCTGAACTCGCGCCCCGGATCCGCGTAAATGCGATCGCGCCCTCCCTGGTGACAACTCCGCTGAGTGCGGCGTTGACCGGAAGTGAAGAACGCCGGGAGAAAGCAGCAAAACGCCACCCGATGCAGCGAATTGCGCAGTCGGAAGAAATCGGTGCTGCTGCGGCAGACTTACTGACGGGGAGGTGGGGTTGGATGACCGGCCAGGTCATCCATCTCGACGGCGGTCTGTCATCGGTACGCCTGCTCGCTTGAAAATCATCCCGTTACTGTAGGCAGCGAAACTCGTGAACACGACCGTTGTGCAGCAAGCAATAAAATCGGCACTGGGCGCCTCCTTGTTGATGGTCTCGACTTTCGGCTATGCCCACGATCTCGGCAAGGCTTACGGTTCTGCGACCAACGAGAAACCCGATGCAACGGCGGGGGGAGAGGGCAAACGTTCCGCGACCTACCTCGGACACGGCGCTCCGGCGAGAGAGTCGGCAGACGAAGACAAGGACTATGACGGGCCTACCCGCGTAGCGCAGAACTCGATGCGTTTTCAGCCTGCGACCCTCGGCACGAATCGCGGTGACGAAGCAGACCGGACGCACGGGTCTACGGTACTGTGTTTTGTGAGCACCAGCAGCTGCGGGGTTGATTTGCATACACTGAAGCGTGGCCAGTCGTAGGGCGGAGCCCTCGGTGAGCTCGGACCGGTAGATTTTTTTTGCGCTCCGCACCTTGCCGCGCAAAGCACGATCGCCGTTCTTCTGATTTTCCGTGGACCTCCCTTTTGCGTCGCCTATGCGGCGCTTTTTTTAATGCCTCTTCATGGAGTGCGGAGCGCAACAGACCTGTGGCGGCAGCCATAGAGACGGGAAGTGAACCGCTATCGATAGAGAGCAGTGATTGCCACGAAGGCGCAGTCGATAGCTAGAGGCAATCGATGCTAGGAATCCGGGATACGTGCAGCGGATGCGTCGTTCGGCTCCGGGAAATCCCGCAATGCCGCTTCGACCAATTCGGGCTTGCGTGCATGCCGGATGCCGTGTCGTAGATAGCGACGAGCTTCCCGTGGGTCGCCCACTTCCTTTAGCGCTTGCCCGATTCCCAGGTAGGCGCGGGTAAAGGTGGGGTCGATCGATAGCGCGCGCCGGTAGCTGTCGACCGCTGCGGCGGGGCGGCCCGCCTTGCTGTTGACCTCACCCAGGTAGTGCCAGGCCTTGGATAGATTGGGCTGCAATGCCACGGCTTGCTTCAGGCGCTTTTCCGCTGCGTCCAGATCCTCGTTGGTATTTAGAATCAGGGCGAGGTTGAAGAGGGTCTCCGGCCGCTCCGGTCGAAGCTCCAGGGCACGCAGCAGACGTTGTTCCGCCGCCGCGAGTTGGCCTTGCCCAAGCAGTGCCACAGCCGACCACTCGAGGCTGTGCGGGGTCTCACCAAGGGCTGCATCCACTGCCTCGAGGACCTCCAGGGCGGTATCATATTGGCGGCGGTAGAGAAGGCCGCGTACCAGGTCGAGATAGGGGATGCTCGAGGCCACCAGCGATTTCCGGAGCAATTGAGCCAGTTTCTGCATCGGCTCCGACGCTTGCCCTTCGCTTGGACGAACGACGCCCAGGATCCGGTATATCTCCCCCAGATCGCCGGCGGGTGCGCGTTCCGGCTCGAGAAACAGGATTTCTGCGATTTGCGGTTTTGTCTTCTCCAGTGGTGCCAGCAGCGTTTGCGGTTGCTCGACGATACGGATCCGGTGATCGGTCATGGTCACGTGGATCACATCCTGGGTGCGCGTCTCCGGCATGTGGCACCCGGCGCAGTCGGTTAGCCCCATCCGGGACTCAACGCCGTCTTCGGCATCCGCCGGCGGGGGATGGGAAGATTCTTGATGGCAGCCCAGGCACTTGCTCCGGTAGTGTTCGGCCCGTTGCTCCGGCGGGATCTTGCGATGGGGGTCGTGACAGGTCAGGCAGCTGAGTTCCCCCCCGCTTTCGGCATAGCACCGGCTCTGGCGCAGACGGTAAGGATGGTGGTTGATCTCAAAGCGCTCGCCGGGATCCTTGCCGCTTTCCCTGATGTCGTAGACGACCATATACTCGGCCAGGTCCTGTCCAGGACGGAACGAGTAGTCCGCACGCTCGAAACGGCGTATCGGGGTCACCGCAACTGCCGGCAGCATATGACATTCGAAGCAGACATCATCGCGCCTCTGAGGGCTCAGCTTGCCCGGATTGACGATACTGGAGCGAATCTTCTCGAGGTCCGCTACGCCGCTGAGCAGGGTGCGCACATGGGCGTCTCCGGGACCGTGACAGCGCTGACAGCCGATACCCTCGGGGAGGTCCTTGGGAAATCGGTGGGGCTCCAGATGCTGATCGCTGCCCTTAGGTACATCGGGGTAGGCATTGTGGCAGAACATGCAAGGGCGGCGGATCTGGCGCGAAACACCCAGGTGCCGAGCCGCCTCGTAACCCGGCTGCATCTCCCATTTTCCTTCTTGCGAATACCAGCCCAACGGCAGTTGATAAAGCTCGCCGGATTCGTTCTGGTAGAGGTAGGTGCGTACATGGTTGCCGGAGCCCAGAACCCAGTCAACCTTGGTCTCGAACTCGTTGATCGGCTCGCCTGCGTCGTCGACCTGCCAGCGTCGGAACCAGTACTCTCCATCGCGAACCGATAGCTCATAATGTCGTTGCGAAGGGGGGTGGAAGAAATGGTTGTTGTCGAAGTCCTCGATGGGTGCGCGGCTGGTCGGCCGGTAGAAGGACTTAGCCATCGCCACCGACTGAAAGCTCCGATAGATCTCCGCGTGACAATGGCTGCATGTACGATCGTTGACATATCCTGGGGCGGCGCCGCCGGTGACACGAATATCCAGTGCGCGGTAGGCCTCTTCCGGGTCCACGAGGAGGGAGTCGATGGGTGACGCGCCGCTACCCGAAGCTGCGAGCAGGGCGAGCAACAACACAAGCAGTGCCCGTGACGTCACACGGACGGAGGGCTGCCGGTCTACTGGCTTCTTCATCGCTGTAATCCAGACTCCGATAGCAGGAGGCCCTACAACAGGCCCTCTCCGATCACGAAGTAACGGATCGCATCGATCACCAACACGATACCCACCAAACCGAGCATCAGCGGCATGAGGTAGGCACTTACGCGATCCACCTTTTCGTTGATGCGCGCCAACACTGGTCGACTGCCTTCCCCCAGCACCAGGGCCAGCGCAGGGACCACTAGAAAGGGCAGGGCATAGCCCAGGTTATAGCCCGCGAGCAGCATAATCGAATCGATCACGCTCAGGTCAGCCTTGAGGATCTGGTAGAGTGCGGCGAAGTAGGGTAGGGCGAAAGGCAAACCGACGATGTTGATAATGGCGCCGATACCGAACGCCTTCAGCGGCGACAATCGTTCCACCTGGGGTTCGGGACGTTTCTTCTGATTTCCGCTACGGGTTCGCCAGGCAACCCAGAGGAGCAGAAAGCCGATCAGCAGACCGAGACCGTAATCGAAAGGCTTCGGGTTGGCCAGGCGGTCCGTAATGGCCTCGAACCCGAAGGCCAGAGCGATGCCGAAGCCAAGATAAGAGACCGTGTGGCCGAGCAGGGCCGCGCTTGAATTGATCAAGGGCCGGTCCGTGCCAACGGTGTAAACCATGAAGGCAAACAGCACCGGGTTGATGATGTCAGCCAGCAGGATCGGGACGAGCACGGTCCACAGGTCTAGCATGATGGTGTGGGCCCACTTTCGTTTCTCGGGTCTCCGGGAGATTGCGGTCTCGAAGCCCCGCTGTCAACGGAAGCCGGTACAGTGCGGGCGGGCTCGCGACAGCTCGGTCCGAGGAGGGTGCCAGGAAGCGCGCCTGCCCCTTCGGCGAAAGCACCTCTAACCCACCGTGGCTGGCGAATCTAATTTTTTGCGAACTCAGGGGACTGGCAGTTCGGGCACCAATAGGTCGAACGCAGCCCTAGGCCCAACTTCGCCGAGCGAATGACGGCATCGCAGCGCAGGCAGGGTCGCCCCCGACGTCCATAAACCCAGAGTTTGCCTGCCTGGTCGCGGGCCTGACGGGTAACCCGGGGACCACCTTGGATATTGGCCCGCATCAGCCGGCTCGCCAGGCGGTAGATTCGGAGCAGATCGTCCTCGGTCAGGTTTTTCAACGGGCATTCTGGATGCACACCTGCCAGGAACAGCAGTTCCGATTTGTATACGTTGCCGATGCCGCAGGCTATCCTTTGGTCCAGCAGCACATCCAGGATCGGCGTTTCGCCGGCGACCAGACCCCAGGCCCGCGACACAATCATCCGGTACTCCACGGGATCTGCCAAAAGGTCGGGGCCGAGCGCCACATCCAGCACGCGTCGGCGTACACCGCGGCTGCGCAGGACCTCGACCTGTGCTGCATTGAAGCAGACAAACACGCGTTCGCCGGTATTCAGGATGATAGATCCTTGCCGGCGGGGCTTCCGCCAGGGCTCATGCGGCGCATATCCGTGCCAGGAGCCCCACATGCCCAGGTGACTGCGTAACAATCGATCCTGATCGAGCGCGATAAACAGGTGCTTGCCCTCGGCAAACACCTTGCCGATACGGCTGCCTGCCAAGTCGACGGGATGCGTTGTTCGAGCCATCCCGGCGATAATCCGGCGCCCCGTCAGATGCGGACCCAGGTAACCGGCCAGCTTGAAGATCGTGTCGCCTTCGGGCATCAGGCGAACGCCTCGGCTACCAGGCCCCGGTAGTCGCTAACGAACCCGTGCTGCAACATCGATTCATGGTACGGTGAGTCTTTCACCGCTCGACCGTCCACCTTCTCGATTACTAGCGAACCGCGACGGGTCGTCTTTGGAATCCGATGCAACGCTTGAAAAACCGCCGCCTTCACAGCCGCGTCCGTCAGGTTCTCCGGAAAGGTGGTCAGGTGGCGCCCGCTCGCGCTTAGATAGGCGACTGGTTTGCCGGCGTGCAGCAGCAGCCAAGCCCCAGCGACGCGACGAAGCTTCCCCGCCGATCCGTTGCCTCCGGTTTCCGGCCAGGGCAGTAGACTGCCCCAGGGGTTCGCCGGGTCGATCACCGGAACTGGTAGGATGTGATTTGGTGTTACGTCTATGACCGCTTCGTCCTCCTGACGCATGGCTCTGAGGCGGTCGACGATCCCGGGGCGTGCGAACTGGGCACCGGACAGACCCTCGATGAAATAGCCGCGGCGGACGCGCCCGGACTCTTCCAGTAACGACAGCACCTTGTAAACAGGCCCGAATCCACCAGGCAGATTTTCCGCCAGGACGGCCTCCCGACTGACGATGCCATAACGTTCCAGCAGCATGTTGGCGCGCGCCAACGCCCGTTCCGTTTCCGGCAGATCTTCATCGATCAGATTGCTGACCAAGGACCAGCGCCCGCCCGCCAGCGACGGACCGCTCCGCCAGCGCGCGCGGGTCGCCCGTGATGCACGACGGCCGAGCGAGCGCAGGGGCGCGAAAGTATCATTGGTGACGCGACTCGCCCACACCAGGTCCCAGAGGGCGCCCGCAAATTCCTGGCCGGTGAGCTCCGGGAGTTTCGACCTGACGGCGGCCTCCAGCTCGAACAGGAAGGATGCGCCTTGCATCTCCAGATGTTCCAGGATGAGCGCATGGATCTGCTCTGGCGGTTCGTAGGGTTCGAGCGCCGTCAGCAGGTCGCGGACATGGTTGCGCAAGTAGACCGCGATGCGGCCGTCTCGGCTGCCCAGGGGCGAGCGCCCGACCCAGATCACCTGACCGGTTGCGGCCAACACGTCCAGCATGTCCAGATCGAAGTCGGCGACCCGCGCCGGCAGGATGGTGCTGCGTAAGGCCGACCAAGGCAGCTCGATCCCCTCCAGCTGGGTCAGCGCCTCGAGCAGACGCGGCAGGCCTTTGTGTTTGGCCCCAAGGCCGCTCCATTCGGGCAGGAACAGACCCAGGGTCGCGGCGTCGACCGGCGCTACCGCATGCCGTAGGCGACCCAGGGTGCGGCGTTTCAAGCGCCGCAACACTTCCGCGTCGCACCAGTCGGGTTCGACGCCACCGGGCCGGATTTCGCCCCGCACTAGGATTCCCGCACTGGCCAGTCCGCGCAGCACGGGCTCCAGCTGGGCCGGCCGCAAGCCGAACCGCTGCGCCGCCTCCCCGACGAGGAAGGGACCATGGGTGCGAGCATAGCGCTGCGCCAGGAACGCGAGCGGGTCTTCGGTCGGCTGCAGGAAGGCGTCCGGCAATCCCGGCGGAGGCATCACCCCGAGTGCATCGCGATACACCGCGGCGTTTTCGGCGGCGATCCAGCGCTTTTCACCGGCGATCCCAATCTGTACCGCGCGGTGTTCGGCGGCCAGCTGCCGTACCGCCTGGGCGACGGCGCAGTGCGTACGGGCCCCGATCTCCTTCGCACTAAGATCTCCCAGACGGCGCAGCAGGTCGTGGACCTCATCCGGGTCGCGCGCCCGCCGATCTTCGGCCAGGTGCTGCAGCTCGGCCGCCAGCTCGGCCATGACGGCCGGGTCGATCAGTTCGCGCAGTTCCGCCTGGCCGATTAACTCGCTGAGCAGGTTGCGGTCAAGGGTGAGCGCCTGCGCCTTGCGCTCCGCCAAGGGCGAGTCCTGCTCGTAGATGAAGGCCGCGACATAGGCGAAAACCAGAGAGCGGGCGAAGGGAGACGCGGACCCTGTTTCCACTTCGTGCACCTTGACCCGCCGGTTTTGGATGTCGACCAGCAAGCTGCGCAATGCCGCGATGTCGAACACGTCGCTGAGCGCCTGACGGTAGGTTTCCAGCACGATCGGAAAGTTTGCGTACTTGCGCACCGCGGCGAGCAGGTTTTGCGACTTGAGGCGTTGGGCCCAGAGCGGTGTCCGCTGATCCGGCCGGCGCCGCGGCAGCAGGAGCGAGCGGACCGCGTTCTCCCGGAACAGACCGGCAAACAGCGCGGTGTGGGCCAGCTGATCGGTAACCAGCTCCTCGACCTCGTCAGGGTCCGGCAGCAAATCGTCGAGCTCCGGCAAGCGGTCGATTTCTGCGAAGCGCAGCACGATGCCGTCGTCCGTGTACATGACCTGCACCTCGAAACCGCTGCGGGTAGACAACACCTGTTGCAGCGCCATCGACCAAGGGGCATGCAGGCGTGCGCCGAACGGCGACAGTATGCAGACGCGCCAATCACCGAGCTCGTCACGGAAGCGCTCGACGACGATGTCGCGATCCGTAGGCAGGCTGTTGGTATGCTGCTTCTGCTCGTGAATGTAGCCGGCCAGGTTGGCCGCGGCGTGGTGGTTGAGGCAGGCGTGTCGCTGCAGCCAGTCGACCGCCAGGTCGTAATTCTGCGCGCCCAGTTTGCGCACGAATGCGCCTAGCGCTCGGCCGAGCTCGACCGGCCGTCCCGGCCCCTCCCCGCGCCAAAAGGGCATCTTGCCGGGTTCGCCCGCGGCGGGTGACACGATCACCCGGTCTCGCGTGATCTCTTCGACTCGCCAGGTGCTGGCGCCCAGCAGAATGTTCTCTCCGGGACGCGTCTCGAACACCATCTCCTCGTCCAGCTCCCCCAGTCGACCGCCCTCGGGCCCCAGGGTGACCGTGTAGTTGCCGCGATCCGGGATGGTTCCAGCATTCATGCGTGATACCAGGGCGGCTCCACGGCGCGGCCGGAGCTCGTCGCTGGCACGGTCCCACACCAGCAGCGGCCGCAGATCGGCGAAATCCTGGGACGGGTAATGCCCGCTAAGCATATCGAGCACCGCCCTCAGGGCATCCGTGGACAGCTGGTGAAAAGGGTAGGCACGGTTCGCCAGCTGTTCGATTTCCGCGACCCCGAGCGGCCCTTCGCAGCACATGGCGACAATTTGTTGCGCCAGAACATCGAGCGCATTTTGCGGCACGCGAACCGCCTCGATGTCCCCGGAGAGCATACGTTGCGCAACCACCGTACTCTCCAGCAGATCGCCGCGAAACTTAGGGAAGATGCGCCCGACACTGACTTCGCCAACCCGATGGCCGGCACGACCGACGCGCTGGAGGCCGCGCGCCACCGAACCGGGCGATTCCACCAACACCACCCGGTCCACGGCGCCCATGTCGATGCCCAGTTCCAGGGAACTGGTGGCGACAATGCCGCGGATGCGGCCCTGCTTGAGCCCTTCTTCGATGTCGGCGCGTTTCTCGTGGGAAACGCTCCCGTGGTGCGATTGCACGAGCTCCTCCCCGGCCAGCTCGTTCAGGCGTTGGGTCAGCCGTTCACACAAGCCACGGCTATTGACGAAGATGATGGTCGCGCGGTTCTGCTTGACCTCCTGCAGCAACCGCGGATAGATCACGGGCCAGATGCCACGTTCACCCGCTGTCGCTGGCCCGCCGGCCTCCCGCGCATACAGCTCGCCGAGGATCGACCCGCCGCGACGCGGTTCGGCAGCGGCAGAAGCGTTTTCCATGTCGGGCACCGGTACCGTCACCGTTAGGTCGAGCAGCGGTTTGGCCGAGAGATCGACGATGTTCACCGGGCGCTGCCCGCTCAGGAAACGCGCCACTTCATCCAGCGGGCGCACGGTAGCCGACAATCCGATGCGCTGCGGTTCTACGGCGCACAAACGCGCCAACCGTTCCATCGATAGCGCCAGATGAACGCCACGTTTGGTCGGTGCCAGCGCGTGGATCTCATCGATGATCACCGTGTGCACCGAGCGCAGGCCCTGCCGCGCCTCGGAGCCGAGCAACAGGAACAGGGACTCGGGGGTCGTGACCAGGATATCGCCCGGTTCCTTGGCCTGCCGCTGGCGCTCCTTCTGCGGCGTGTCGCCGGTGCGGATCGCGACGCGCACATCGCGCACCGGCTGCTGCAGCGCAACCGCCTTATGGCGGATACCGACCAGCGGCGCGCGCAAGTTGCGCTCCACGTCATAAACCAGCGACTTCAGCGGCGACAAGTAGAGCACCCGCACTCCGGCGGGAGCATCCGTGGGGAGTGTCAGGCAGTGGTCGATAGCGACCAGAAATGCCGCCAACGTCTTACCACTGCCGGTCGGCGCCACCAGTAAGGTGTCGCCGCCGCTACGAATCCTATCCCATCCTGCGCGCTGTACCTCGGTTGGTGCGCTGAAGTTATCGGCAAACCAGGAGCGGGTTGCCTGGCTGAAGGATTTCGCCTGGCTCATCCGTGGCCACTCCGGAATTGGCTATCGAAGATGGCTTGCACCATGTTCAGGGTGTCCGCTTGCGCCGCCGATTTGTCCTGCCGGTAGCGCCTCACGCGGGCGAAACGCAGCGCCATGCCGCCCGGATAGCGGTTGCTGTGCTGCAGTTCGTTGAACGCAACCTCGACCACCAGCTCGGGCCGTACGTATACGATCGACGCTTCCCGCCCGATCTCCCGCGCCAGCAACGCCTCGGTCTGCCAGTCGAGCATGGCGTCGGTCAGGCCCTTGAACGTCTTGCCCAGCATCACGAAACCGTTTTCGTCCGCGTCACGCGCACCCAGATGCAAGTTGCTCAACTTGCCTTGACGCCGCCCGCTCCCCCATTCCGCCGCCAACACCACCAGGTCCAGCGTGTGAGCCGGCTTTATCTTGAACCACCCGGTGCCGCGGCTGCCTGCCTGGTAGGCGGCCTCGAGGGATTTGGCCATGACGCCCTCGTGTCCCGCCGCCAACGCTTGCTGCAGGAAGTTTTCCGCGCCCTCAGCGCGCTCCGGGATGCAGCGCGGAACGAGCAAGTCACCAGGCAGCGATTCGTCCAGTGCGCGAATCCGCTCGCTGTACGGCTGATCGATCAGGTCTGCGCCACCGAGGTGCAGGCAATCGAAATAAAACCCCGACAGTGGTATACGCTCGCGCATCTGTTGCACATTGAGACGCCGCCCGAATCGCCGCATGGTCACCTGAAACGGCAAAGGGCGCCGCCCACCATCCAGCGCGATGGCTTCCCCGTCCAGGATGATGCTGGTGACGGGCAACCGCCGAACCGCACCCACCAGTTCCGGGACACTGTCGGTCACGTCGTTGAGATGACGAGTGAAGACTCTGGTTTCCTCGCCGAGCTTGTGGACCTGCACCCGCGCGCCGTCGAGCTTGTATTCCAAGGCCGCCCGCGTGACCTGTGAGAGCGCGTCGCCGGCGTCTTCCGCCGTTCGCGCCAGCATCGGTTGCAGGGGCCGGAACAGTTGCAGGGAGAAGCGCTGCAGGCCGGTGCGGCCTTCCTTCAGCGCGGCGGCAGCGACCTCTGCCGGGCTACCGGTGAGCATCACGGCTCTGCGCACCCTGTCGATCGGCAGGTCAGCGGCCTTGCCGATCGCCTCGATCATCACACCTTCCAGCGCGCCTTGGCGCAATTCGCCCAACATCAGGCGTGTCAGGTAGTCCTGTTCCTCACGCGTGGCCTGCCGCAGCAATCCGGCCAGCAACTCCAGGCGGGCCGCTTGGGAGCCTCTCCCCTTCTGCTCGCTCATTCGTTGAAATCTGGCATGCACATCGAGAAGGCACAGCGTCGCTTGCGCCGAAGGTTCCACGCGGACCGCTTTGACCATGGCATACCCCAGTCCGATCTTCCCCTGGGGCAAAACGCCCATCAAGTAACCGACACCGGCTGTTACTTCTCGCGGATCCATCCGGCGCAGGCAGCCGGACAACAACTCCACCTTCTTTCGCCGACTGTGGGTCCCGGCGACAGAGGCCGAGGTCGATGTGAGATTTGCTAGTTGCATTGGCTGGTCGGATCAAACGCCGTGGTATTCGGTCGCTCGTTCTAGGTTGTTCAGAACGCACCAAGCAGGTCGGGTCTGGCTCATCCGGCGAAACTGGCCATACCGGTTCGCTACAAACTGCGTGACGATCTTCTGGCTTTTGCCGCGAACTCTCCGTTCCGACATTGGGCCAGGGTACATTGTTCCAAGAATTCCGGCACCGGGAACGGGCGAACCGATCCGACCCCCCCGGGGTGCGCAAAAAAAGGTTCTCCGACGATCCCGGAAACGTACAACTCTCGTTCGCCGGGCAACGACGGTTTGGAATGGCTAGGTACTTGCCGAGGGTTAACCAGTACGTTGCTACGGTGATGATTGTAAAGGCTCGGTCCGCGATGGGTGCCAGGGAGCGCGTCTTGTCCCAGCTCGCCGCAGCCGGGAGGCATTGGTCGCGCCAGAGCCTCTGTCCTGCTCAGGCCTGAAGTACCGAATAAGACTGGTGCTCTTCCGCGTGCAAGCGCATCTCCCGAGGCACTGCTACGGCAAGCGCATTGGGTACAAAGACTCTGTTCCCTGTTAAAGGGGAGAAATGATGTCACGCTACGAATTACAGATTCAGGAAAGCAGACGAAACAACGATCGGCTGGTCCGGGAAATTGAAAATCAAGACCCGAACGTTTTGAACTCCGTCGTACCGGGGAGTCGTCTGCATCAGATCATTCACAACCCGGTAACCGAAGGGACCGACGAAGGCTAAGCGGAGTTTACAGAAGCCCCGGCACCTTGCATTCGGTGGCGGGTATTCGCTGTGGTGGAACGAGAAGGGATCAAGTACGCGTCCCGCGATCCAAGGAACGCGTTCGCCGCGGCGCAATACGGATTCCGCCTACAGTTCGGTGTACTGAGCCGCCTCTGTTATACGCTGACACCCGCGGCTTGGCCCTCTGGCTGGGATCAGAGCCTGGCCGGTCCGCTGGATGATGTCGGATTCACTCGTCGGTCGGCGCCAGTTGATCCTTCAACACCTTATTGACGAAAAACACGTCGGCGATTTCGATAGGGACCGGCTTTTCCTCCTCGTCTACGAGGGGCAGCTCGTAGTCGTTATAGCCGCGCAGCCCCGTGCGCAGAGAGTAAACGTGTTGAAAACCGAGTAACTGCAAGTTGTAGGCAGCTAGAATGCTGCGGTAACCCGAGCGGCAGACGATGATGACCTCGCGCTCCCGCGCACGCACCAGCTCCGGCTCGGTCTCCTCGTAACCCCACTCACAAGCGGATTCGACGATCCCTCGGGGAACGTTAAGGCTGTTGGCTACGTGCATGGTGTCGAACTCGTCGCGCTCTCTTACATCAAGCACCAAAACATCGGGATTCTTCTGCATCATTTCTTCCATGTCCCAGGGCATGACTTCCTTCACCGATTGCAGACGATCGGCAAGCAGGTCTACTAACTTTTGCATAATCAAACCTTTACCTGTTCGTGACAGGGGTGGGAACCGGGTGCATCACTTGCCCGCAGTACCCACACCATGCCCGTGTTGGTTGAACCCGGCTAGATGCACATTGTTTCCGCAGTTGCGTGGCTAAAGCTGCCGGGCTTGGCGGCTCGGCACCGAATGTGGCAGCTGCTCATTATAGTCCCGATACCCGATCCGAACGATGGCTCGGGCGTGACTCCGGCGGAAACAAGCCGGCGTGTGCCGGAGGTCTGATGCAACGCAAGAACCCTGTGCCCGCAAGCTTCCCAATTCGCGTGACAGGCGGTCTTTCTAACCGTTTCCACCGTCACTCGCACGCCGACACCAGAGCAAGACCGCGGCGATCATATCCCCGCCTCGCCGCTTGCGATCAGCCGGCTATCGCGACATCGCCATCGTAACGGGCCGCGACCCCCATGGAAGCGCTGGTTCCGAAGCGCAGCGCCAGCCGATCCCGTGGCGACCCGTTTTCCGCGGGTTTCGCAGATCTGAACGCCTTCACTGGCCTCGAGGCTCACCACCGCGGCACGTCGCGGCGAGTGAAAAAGCCGCCGGTAGCTGCGGTCCCTGGCCTCCACGGCGACGCCGCCG
>JAHEIA010000019.1 GCA_024639625.1 Chromatiales bacterium | reverse complement strand
GAGTAACGGTCGTGGCTCTGCTGTCCGTGCGCCCGCTGCACGTCGAAGGAACTGCGGAACAGGGATAGGTCGGGCAGCTCGCTGCGCAGGCGCTGGTATGCCTCCTCGGTCAGGAAACCCTCCGGGTTCAACCAGGGATAGGGCTCCGCTGCGCGAAAACTCGCCCCATCGATGGCGTCCATCAGTTCGTAGTTGAGATAATTCATCGGTAGCTTCTCCGCGACGATGTCTGAATCCATTTCCCCAGGGCCGCCTGGGTCCAGCGCTTCAAACGACCGCTGGGATTGAGCGACCGGTGCCACAACGCCCGGCCCTCGGTGTCCAAGCGGTAGGCGATGGGCTCGCCGGTGTGCACCGTGAGTCGCGCGATATCCTCGTCCGATATGCCCTCCAGGTGCTTACGCAGGGCGCGCACACTGGTCTTGTGAGCGACCAGGAGAACGCGCCGGCCGGAGCGTATCTCGGGCAGGACCGTCTCCTGCCAGAACGGCAGCACGCGCTCCAGGGTGTCGCGCAGACTTTCTGTGGCGGGTAATACCTCTTGCGGAAGGCCGGCGTAGCGGGGGTCGTTGCGCGGATGCCGCTGGTCTGTCAGTGGGACCGGAGGTGGGCGCTCGCCGTAGCCGCTCTGCCAGGCCAGGAGTTGCTTCAGTCCGAATTCGCGCGCCGCCTCCGGCCGGCTCATGCCCTGCATGGCCCCGTAATGACGCTCGTTCAGACGCCAGCTGCGGTGGATTGGGATGTCTTGCTTCTCCAAGGATTCGAGCACGATCGAGAGGGTCTCTTCCGCGCGCTCGAGACACGAGGTGAAGGCGACGTCGAACTGGTATTCCTCGCCAGCCAGCATGAGTCCGACGGCCCGGGCCTCGGCGCGTCCGCGATCACTCAAGGGGACATCGCTCCAGCCGGTCAACCTGCGGTCGCGATTCCAGACGCTTTGCCCGTGCCGGACTAGGACCAGGTTGATCATGCCTCGCCCGCGAAACCCATGAGCCTGCGGATCCGTTCCGCAACCTTGCGCGCCTCCGCGAGCCGCGGTCGCTCCCCGGTCTTGAGCTCGCTGCCGAACATCTGAGCGACACCGCTGGCGACCAATGCCGCATGCATCTTGTTGAGATCCCGGCGCGGACGCACCCAGCCGCGATCGATCAGTCGGGCGCACCAATACTGCAGCCCGCGTTGCGGTTTGATGGTTCCCCGTTTGTTGTAGCGGGGCGCCTGGGAGATGCGCACTACCGCCTCGGCGACACGAGCGCGCAGCCCGGGCCTACGATCCGGTAACGGGTAGATCAGCAAGGGTTTCCCGGTCGTCGCGGCTTCGCTCAGCATCGATTCGCTTTCCCCGGTGACCACCAGGATATCGGCCAGCGCCAGGTACCCCAGATAGGGGTTGGACGGATCGTTTGGTTCCCAGGCGTAGACTGAATGTTGCTCTCCGAGCCCCTCGCGCAGCGCCTGGGTTGCCCGCTCCCCGGTACGTGGGCTAGTGATCGCGAATACCGATCCGCCGAGCGTCTCCGCGAATCGAGCAACCTCGCGGCCGATCCGCAACGCGCTAGCCGGGCCGAGCCTGTGCAGCGCCGAGGGGCCGCCCACCACCAGGGCCAGGTGCGGCGCAGGGGCGTCCGCAAACAGTCCTCGCCAATGGTCGGCGGCCGCCCGCAGTTCCGCCGGGCCCAGGTTGTTCAGTGGGACCAACGTCTCCATCCTGCGCGGGTGATAGGGCTGCCGAAAATGGCTGCAGCTCACCACCAGGTCAAACTGATCAGCGGTCTCTCCCCCCTTGCGGCCGAGATGCACGAGCCGGGTTCCGCCCTGGCTCTGCCGCCCGATCCAGCGCGCGATCGGCGCTTCGCGCCGACCGGTGGAGATCACCAGGTCGGGCCAGGGCGGATCGAGTGGGTCCGAGTTGTTGCGATCCAGGCTGCGCAGACTCGCACCCAGCAGCTCGTTGCTCAGGCGGTTTCGATGATTGAAGCGCAGGCGTTTGACCTCATAAGGCCAACCCAGGGTGCGCGCCAGGCCCTCCGACTGGATATTGTGACCGGTTTTGTCGTCGGCCAGTACCCAGACCTTTGGCGTTGCGGCCAGGCTGCGCCCACCGCCTTGCGCCGCCCAGTCCGTTCTTCCCGGTGAGGCATGCTCGCGCACGAGCAGCCGCCAGTGGATCTGCGGATGACGCATGCCCGGAAGCTCGAAGACCGAATCCCACCAACTGCGCGAACGCTCCCTAGGGGCCGCTTGGCTGCCATCGGGCAATTCCAACGGGCCTGCGTTGCCGTCCACCACTACGAAGACGAAGCGCTGCGCCCGGTCGAACATCTGGTTGAGCACCCAGGGCACGTCTTCGTCGGGCAAGTACTCCAGCAAGGCGCTGCAGACAGTGCCATCGACGTTTCGTGCGGCCTCGAGGTCCGAGGGTTCTAGCAAGGGGTTGCAAGCCGTCCAGTCTGCCGCTGCGGGATCGGTGGCGCGCATGGTAGCAGGAACCTCCGGCCCCAAGGTGTAGTGCAGCAACTGCCGGGCATTGGTCTGGGCCATGAGGTCTTGCAGACCCTGCCAGGGCGCCGCTTTCGTGCCGCCCGGTGCTGCCGCGAGTGGCGGCCGGGCTGCGGCCTGGCTTTCCTCCGTTCGCTCGCGCGAACGGCAACGCATGGCCAGGGTGCGAAATTTATTGCTCGGTTCTGCGGCGCTAAACAATTGATAGCCGGCAGCGTCCGCGGCTCGTTCCAGGGCTTGCCAGACTTCGGCGATCGGATTGCGCTGGTAGACGAAGCGTTGCGGAAAGGGGCGCCAGGGTTGCGAGTGGATGATCGTGTAATGGATCAGATGCGACTGGCCGGCCTGGTACTCCTCGTCGCGCGCATTCCAGCCCCCGTCCATGCGGCCCCATAGACCCGGGATCTCGCGCGCCATCGCTTCGAGCTTCTTGCGGCGCCGGCTGCGGGCGGCTTCGATGGTCCACAAGCGCGCCATGCGGGCGCAGTCGATCAGCATCACCGAGGTATCGCGATCCGAAATCGAGAGAAATCCGTGCTCCCCCATCGGGGTGTCAAACAGGTCGGCCGGGTCGCTGAGATAGATCTGGTCGACATCGTTGTAGATCGCGCGTCCGGTGCGTCCTGCGAGTTCCGGAATAGCGAAGCGGTAATTGGTAAAGCCGGTGAGCCATTTCCGCCGGTCAAACCCGGGAAGCTCCTTCATCAATGTGATTTCGTAGACTCGAGACGGATCGCGCAGCTGCTCGATCGACCAGACGAACACCCGCTCCGCTCGGAACTGCCCGGTCTCGGTGCCGAGAAAGATCCGCACCGGCGGTAAAGCGCTTGCTGTATGGCCGTTGCGCACGCCGAGCACCACGCGCTCCAGCGGCGACGCCTCGTCCCAAGGGGTGGTGTTGCGCTCGAGTTCCGTCCATTCGGAGGGTGTGACATGGTGCTCAACTGCCATTGCAGCGGCCTCGTGATGGATTGCAGACTACGACAAACATCGGTCTCCAGGGCCTGTTACAGGTCCTACGCTTCAGCACGCCTCGACCGGGGTTGTGCAATCCGCAAACGCAACGGCGTGGGCTCGGATGGCGGTGTTGCAGAGGTTTCAGACTTGCCGGGTCGGGGCGCTACCCAGTATGGCGTCCATGATAGCGTACCCGCGGATTCATACGGAAATCACTTTGCGCCAGACGGCCATCCCCGGATGCCGGCCTGCGGCCCGAAGGCGTGGGTGGAAGGCGAAAGTCCCGGGTGAGATCCTAGCCGAAGCGGCCGCCGAGCAGGCGCAAGGATGCAACCCGATCGAGGGATCTGCCTGACCCCTCGATTCGATTGGTGGAGCCGAGGGGGATCGAACCCCTGACCTTCGCATTGCGAACGCGACGCTCTCCCAGCTGAGCTACGGCCCCATGACCTGGGTGCGCCGATGCGCGGATAAACCGCACGTCGGCGCCAGGGGTCGATTGTATCATTGCTCTTCGGCCTCATGGCAACAGCCGATCGCTTGTCGTTGCGCTTGTGCTCTAGCTACCATTGGGTCATCCGCGCCCAGCGCCCCAGAAAAAACCGCAAACCGATGCTCGACACCGTCCCTTTTCTTCTCCAATCCGGTTTTCCCTCGATTCGCCGCGGCAGATTGCAGGCGGTCCAGGTCAACCTGGGGTATCGCTGCAACCAGTCCTGTCTCCACTGCCATGTCGCGGCCGGTCCCAAACGCTCGGAGCAGATGCAGCCGGAGACCATCGAACAGGTGCTGGAATTTGTCCACCGCCAAGGGGTGGCCACCTTGGACTTGACCGGCGGGGCTCCGGAGCTCAACCCGAATTTCCGCGATTTGGTGATGCGCGCCCGCAGATTCGGCGTCCATGTGATGGATCGCTGCAATCTGACGATCCTAGAGGAGCCGGGCTACGAGGATCTGGCGGACTTCCTGGCCGCTCAGCAAGTCGAGGTCGTGGCCTCTCTCCCCTGCTACCTGGAAGAAAACGTCGACGCACAGCGCGGCAAAGGTGTTTTCGAGAAGAGCATTCGCGCCCTGCGGCGGCTCAATGGGCTGGGGTACGGCGACAGGCAGTCGGGCCTCGGGCTGAGTCTTGTGTACAACCCGCCCGGACCCAGCCTGCCGCCGAGCCAGCCGGAGCTGGAGGCGGATTACCGCAAGCACCTTGGGGAACGCTACGGCATCGCTTTCACCCGTTTGCTCTGCATCGCCAACATGCCGATCCAGCGCTTCGGCAGCACGCTTCTCAGCAAGGGGCAATTGGCTGGCTATCTAGACCTTCTGCGCACCGCGCACCAAGAGGAGAATCTCGAGGCAGTGATGTGTCGCAGTCTGGTGAGCATCGACTGGCGGGGGTATCTTTTCGACTGCGACTTCAACCAGATGTTAGGCATCGGCCTCGGCGGGGATAGGGGCACGAATCTTCGCCATATCAGCTCTGTGCTGCAGGAAGAGTTGAGCGGTCGAGCGATCGGTGTGGCAGGGCATTGCTTCGGGTGCACCGCGGGGCAGGGCAGCGGTTGCGGTGGGGCGCTTGGCTGACGCTGCGGCGACATCGATTTCGGTGGTGCTGCCTTGCCTGAACGAAGGGCGGATCCTGCGTACGGCGCTGCGCCGGCTGCAATTCATGCGCCAGCGCGGCGATGAATTGATCCTCGTGGACGGCGGCAGTCGGGATGCCTCGGCCGAGCTGGCGCGCGGGCTGGTGGATCGAATCCTGCGGACCGAGCCGGGCCGGGCGCGGCAGATGAACGCCGGGGCCCAGGCCGCGCGCCATCCGATTCTCTGGTTTCTCCATCTGGACAGTGTTGCCCCTCTGAATGCGGATCAGGCGATCCGGCGGGCGATCGGGGAGGGTGCCTGCTGGGGGCGCTTCGAGGTGCGTCTCAGCGGCCGCGATTGGCTGCTGCGGGTAATCGAACGGATGATGAATCTGCGCTCCACATGGAGCGGCATCGCCACCGGGGACCAGGGTATTTTCGTCACCCGGGAATGTTTCCAGTCGGTAGGCGGGTTTCCGCAGATCGCCCTCATGGAGGATGTGGCGCTGAGCCGTCTGCTGAAACGCAAGGGGCGCCCTGCGCGCATCCGGCGCGCGCTGACCGCCTCCAGTCGCCGCTGGGAGCGCCAGGGCATCCTACGCACGGTGTTCCTGATGTGGCGTCTGCGTCTTGCGTATACCCTGGGAGCGGATCCCGAGCGGCTGGCGCGGATCTACCGAACGTGCGGTTCCCCCGGGCCCGACTCCTGATCTTCGCCAAGGCACCGGAACCGGGGGCGGTGAAGACGCGCCTGATTCCCCGGCTTGGCGCGCAGGCGGCGGCGGATTTGGCGCGACACTTGTTGCTGCAAACGGTGGAGCGTCATGCGCGGGCGCGGCTGTGCCCGATTCAGCTCTGGTGTGCACCGGATACTCGTCATCCCCTGTTCGCAGCGCTGGCGGCTGAATTTCGGCTCACGCTCCATGCGCAAGGGGAGGGCGATCTGGGCCGCCGCATGTGCAATGCCACCCGGGCTGCCCTAAGGCGTGGCGAACCGGCGGTCTTGATCGGCACGGATTGTCCCGAGCTCGATTCCGTCGCGGTGGCGTGCGCCTTGCGCTGGCTGGGCCGAGGCAGTGCCGCAGTGCTCGGGCCAGCGGCGGACGGCGGCTATGTACTCATGGGATTGCGACGCTTGGACCCAAGGCTGTTCCGAGGGATCGCCTGGGGTGGGCCTCGGGTGCTCGAGCAAACCCGTGCGCGGCTTCGCAGCCTGGGTTGGCGGTGGCGGGAGTTGCCGGTGATGCGGGACTTGGATCGCCCGGAGGACCTCCCGGGCTCAGCGCTGGAGGATCAGCTCCAACACCGCTTTGCTGCCCAGATAGGCGAGCATCAAAACGGCGACCCCCCCCAAGGTCCAGCCGATCGCGGTGCGGCCACGCCAACCGAAACGGTAGCGGCCCCAAAGCAGCACACCGAAGACGATCCATGAGGTGATGGACAATACGGTCTTGTGCACTAGATGTTGGGCAAACAGGTCCTCGAGAAACATGAAGCCGCTTACCAGCGCCAGGCTGAGCAGAAAGAATCCCACAGCGATCATCTCGAACAGCAGCGTTTCCATGGTTTGCAGCGGCGGCAGGGCCCGAATGAAGCCTCCCGGATGGCGATTGCGCAGGTGCTGATCTTGAATTGCCAAGAGGACTGCTTGCACGCTGGCCAGCGTCAACAGGCTGTACGCGAGCAGCGAGACCAGGATGTGCACCTTGAGTCCCAAGGTCGCAGTTTCGCCGAGCGGGCGCACGGACGGATAACGTAGTTCCAGCACGATAGCGATTGCTGCAAGGGGCAGCAGCAGGATACCGAGATTCTCCACCGGCTTGCCCAGGCTCGAGATCAGCAGCAGCAGCGCGATGGTCCAGGCGATAAGGGAGAGCGCGTTAAAGAACGCAAGATTGATTCCGCTTGCGGTGAAGATGTCCTGGAACAGAACGGCTGCGTGCAGCAGGATCGCCGCCAGGCCAACGAGAATCCCCAGGGCCCGCGGCGGGGCGTGTTGATCGCCGCGGAACAGCCGAACGGCGATGATCAGACCGCTAACCAGATAAGCGGCGACAGCGAGGATTGCGATCAGTGTGTAATGCATTGCCGTTTCCCATGGAGCGCTGATGATTGCATAGATTTCGCCGCGATGGGAAGAGGCTCCGCAGGGTGCCGGGCGGCCGCGGGTGCCGGATACTCGCTTCCGGCAATCGGGATCGGGGCCGAATTTGGTTATAATTTAAAGTTTGTGCCGTTTCAGGTTAATCACAGGCAGCTGCGGCTGCAGGACACCAAGCCCCATGTTCGACAATCTTACGCAACGCCTCGGTAGGGTGCTCAAAGACCTGCGCGGGCAGGCTCGACTCAGCGAGGACAACATCAAGGACACCCTGCGCGAGGTGCGCATGGCGCTGCTCGAGGCGGACGTCGCGCTTCCGGTAGTTCGTCGCTTCGTCGACCAGGTGCGCGAGAAGGCCATGGGCGAGGAGGTGCTCAGGAGCCTCAGCCCCGGTCAGATGCTGATCAAGATCGTGCGCGACGAGATGGTTGCCGTCATGGGCGAGGCCAACGAGGGACTGAACCTGGCGGCCCAGCCGCCGGTGGTGATCCTGATGGCCGGCCTGCAGGGTTCCGGCAAGACCACCACGGTCGCCAAGCTGGCCCGCTGGTTGAAGGAGCGGCAGAAAAAGTCGGTCAGCGTGGTCAGCTGCGACGTCTATCGTCCCGCCGCCATCGAGCAGCTTGCGACCCTGGCGGGAGAGGTCGGGGTTGATTTCTTCCCCAGCCAAGCGGATCAGCGTCCGTCTGCCATCGCCGAGCAGGCGTTCGCCGACGCGCGCAAGCGCTTCGCCGACGTGTTGATCGTCGACACCGCCGGCCGGTTGCACGTGGACGAGGAGATGATGGGTGAGATCCGCGAGCTGCACGGGTTGCTGCAGCCGACCGAGACCTTGTTCGTCGTCGACAGCATGACCGGCCAGGATGCCGCTAATACCGCCAAGGCGTTCGATGCGGCGTTACCGCTGACCGGTGTGATCTTGACCAAGGCGGACGGCGATGCCCGTGGCGGTGCGGCGCTTTCGATCCGTGAGATCACCGGCAAGCCGATCAAATTCCTCGGTGTGGGAGAGAAGACGGCGGCTCTGGAGCCCTTCTACCCAGACCGGGTCGCTTCGCGGATCCTCGGGATGGGGGACGTACTCAGTCTGGTCGAGGACGTGGAACGCAGGATCGACCGCGACAAGGCGGAGCATCTCGCGAGCAAGCTGAAGAAGGGGAAGGGATTCGACCTGGACGACTTTCGCGAGCAGATGCAGCAGATGAACAATCTAGGCGGCGTCGGCGCCCTGCTGGACAAGCTCCCGGGGATGCAGCAGGTGCCGGAGCAGGTGAAGAATCAGGTCAACGATAAGGAAATGGGCAAGATGATCGCCATCGTCAATTCGATGACCCGGCAAGAGAGGCGCTTCCCGGCAGTGATCAAGGGTTCCCGCAAGCGGCGCATCGCGGCGGGCTCCGGCACCCAGGTGCAGGACGTGAATCGGCTGCTCAAACAGTTCGATCAGATGCAGAAGATGATGAAAAGGATGAAGGGCGGAGGTATGGCGAAGATGATGCGGGGTATGCGCGGTCGCATGCCCCCCGGGGGATTCCCTTTCTAAGCGCATCACAGGCCTTCACATTTCGCGGAAATTCAGTACAATGCGCGGTTCCCCTGCTGCTTGGGCAGCGGGCTCGCAGAGAATTTGTCTCAGGGTGGAATATGGTAAGCATTCGTCTTTCGAGAGCCGGCGCGAAGAAGCAGCCGTTCTATCACATCGTCGTTACCGACAACCGCAACGGTCGCGATGGGCGCTCTATCGAACGTGTCGGGTTCTATAATCCGGTGGCGCGCGGCGCCGCGGAAGCCCTGCGCATCGACCGCGAGCGGGTTGAGCATTGGATGTCGACCGGGGCGAAGCCCTCGGAGGCTGTCGCCAAGCTGTTGAAAAAGGGAGCCTGACCGGCTTGGGTGGCGCTTGCGCGCCTTGTCGGCGCGCGGTGCGGGAGCGCGGGCTCATGGTTGAGGAATACTCCGCCCCCGAGATCGTTGTCATGGGCCGGGTGAGCGGCGTTTTTGGCGTTCGCGGCTGGGTGCGCGTCTTCTCCCACACGGTGCCGCGGAGCAATATTCTCGAGTATTCGCACTGGTATCTTGGCCGGGCGGGCGGCTGGGCGGCGCACCGGCTGAGCGAGGGTCAGGTTCACGGGAAAGGGATTCTCGCTAAACTCGAAGGCTGTTCGAGCCGCGATCAAGCGGCGGACCTCGTCGGGTGCGACATCGGTGTCAGCCGGGCGGAGCTGCCGGATCTGCCGCAGGATGAGTTTTATTGGGCCGACTTGCAGGGGTTGCGGGTCGAGACGACCGATGGGGTCGAGCTGGGTCGAATCGACCACCTGTTTGCGACCGGCGCGAACGACGTCATGGTCGTGCGCGGGGAGCGCGAGCGGCTGATCCCCTTTCTTTGGCAAAGGGTGGTCCGCAAAGTGGATCTCAGCGCCGGCCTGTTGGTGGTGGACTGGGATCGGGATTTCTGAGCCGGAGCTCGGCGAGCCCATGCGTTTCGATGTGGTCAGCGTGTTGCCGGGGATGTTCTCTGCGCTCGCGGAATATGGCGTGAGCAGCCGGGCGTTGGCGCGGGGTATCGCGCGGATGACCCTGTGGAACCCGCGGGATTACACCAGCGACGTGCACCGGACAGTGGACGACCGTCCCTATGGCGGCGGACCGGGTATGCTGATGAAGCCCGAGCCGTTGCAGGCGGCGATCGAGGCTGCGAAACGGGCGGCCCCGGGTTCCTTGGTAGCTTATCTCAGCCCGCAGGGACGCCGGTTGACCCAGGAGCGGATCAGGGAGATCGCTCGCGAACGTGCCGGCATGATCCTGGTCTGCGGTCGCTACGAAGGGATCGACGAGCGGATAAGCGACCTGTTAGTGGACGAAGAGTGGTCGCTCGGAGATTATGTCCTGAGCGGCGGGGAGCTTGCCGCGATGGCGTTGATGGATGCGGTGATCCGCATGCTTCCCGGGGCGCTGGGGCACGCGGATTCGGCGGAGCAGGATTCGCACATGGCAGGCCTGCTCGACTGCCCGCACTACACCCGGCCGGAAGAGTTCGCAGGACAGCGGGTACCGGAAGTGTTGCTGGGCGGGAATCATGAGGTCATACGCCGGTGGCGGCTAAAGCAGTCCCTGGGCCGCACCTGGTCGCGTCGTCCCGATCTGCTGCAAGCGCGCAGTTTGACGCAAGAAGAGCGGGATTTACTTGAAGAATTTATCCGGGCGCATTTGGACGCCTAAGTAATCAGGAGTTGATAGCCATGAGCAAGCTGATCCAGGAAATCGAATCCGAGCAGAGCACCCGCGAGGTACCCGATTTTGCTCCAGGGGACACGGTGGTCGTCCAGGTAAAGGTGAAGGAAGGGACGCGCGAGCGTCTGCAGGCCTTCGAAGGGGTGGTGATCGGCAAGCGCAACCGCGGTCTGAATTCCTCTTTCACGGTTCGCAAGATGTCCCACGGCGAGGGTGTGGAACGCAGCTTCCAGACTTATAGTCCACTGCTCAACGACATCAAGGTGGTGCGTCGGGGAGACGTGCGTCGGGCGAAACTCTACTTCCTGCGCGGGCGTACCGGGAAGGCGGCGAGAATCAAAGAAAAGATTTGACATCTCGCCGATACGGCGCGTATCAAGAAAACCATCCGGTCTGCGCCGGATGGTTTTTTTTTGCCGCGCATAGACCCATGCGATGGTCTATGCGCAGCCGCCGTCGAGGGAAGCCGGACGAAGCGTCATGAGCATGAACTCCGGAACCTATTACTGGCACGACTACGAGACCTGGGGGGCGAATCCGCGCAGCGACCGTCCGGCCCAGTTCGGTGGTGTGCGCACTGACCTGGAATTGAATGTCGTCGGCGAACCCCTGCTCCTCTACTGTAAACCCGCGAGCGATTGTCTCCCCGAGCCGGATGCCTGTCTGATCACCGGGATCACACCGCAGCGAGCCTTGCGCATGGGGTTGTGTGAAGCGGAGTTCATCTCACTCATCCACGAGCAGCTGGCGCGGGCCGGGACCTGCGGGGTCGGCTACAATAGCCTCCGCTTCGACGACGAGGTCACCCGCTTTACCCTCTATCGCAACTTCTTCGACCCCTATGCGCGGGAATGGCAAAACGGAAACTCCCGTTGGGACATCATCGATGTCGTGCGTCTGGCCCGGGCCCTGCGTCCGGAAGGCATCGCCTGGCCGATCCGCGAGGATGGCGCGCCGAGCTTCCGGCTCGAGGACCTCTCGGCAGCCAACGGCATCGAGCACAGCGAGGCCCACGACGCAATGGCGGACGTCTACGCCACGATCGCGCTGGCCAAGCTGGTGCGCGCCCGGCAACCTCGACTCTACGAGTATGCCGTTGCCCACCGGAGCAAGCCGGCTGCGAGCCGTCTCTTGGACCTGGGTCGTCAACCGCTGCTGCTACATGTATCGCGGCGGATTCCGGCCCGCCTGGGGTGCGTCAGCCCGGTGGTGGCGCTTGCTGCCCACCCGAGAAACCGCAACAGCGTGGTCGTATTCGATCTGCGCCATGATGCGGAGCCATTGCTGGCGCTAGAGCCGGACGCGGTACGCGAACGCATGTACCGTGCATCGAGCGATCTTCCCGACGGCGAGCAAAGGATCGGTTTGAAGGAGATCCATCTGAATAAATCTCCGGTGCTGGCCCCGATTCGTACCCTGACCGTGGATCGGGCTCGCGAGTGGGAGATCGATCTCGAACAGGCGGAGGCAAGACGTCACCAGCTTCTGGCAGCGGACGGCTTGCGGCAGAAGCTGGAGCGAATCTACTCGGTCGATTTTTTCCCGCCGGCAGTCGATCCCGATCAAGCCCTGTATGACGGCTTCTTCTCCGACGCAGATCGCAAGCGCATCGATATGGTACGCCGTTCCTCACCGCAGCGCCTGGCGAGCCTGGAAGCGGGTTTCGACGACCCGCGACTGCCGCAGCTCTTGCTGCGTTATCGGGCGCGAAACTGGCCGGATACGCTTACCCCGCAGGAACAGGCGCGATGGGAGCAACAGCGGATCGCCAGGCTTACGGGTACAATCGATACAGGTTCTATCACCTTAGACGAGTGCTTCGCGCGTGTCGCGGAACTCCTGGCGGACCCGAGCCACACCGCGGAACAGCGACAAGTGCTTGAGGAGCTGAGGAGTTATGCGAAGCAGCTAGTCCCGGGGAGCGCGAACCAATAGACGGAGACGGCGCATGGGAAACATTCAAGCAGACTCCTCGGTCATTGTGCGGTCCCCCCTGGGGGGGCTTGCGTTCCAGGTCGTGAGCGGCGCGTTGAGCGAGATTCGCTATATCGATGGGCCGCTGCGAGAGGCCCCGGCACGATCCGAATTCGAGCATGCGGTTGCTGCCCAACTCGGGCGGTACTTTGCGGACCCGGGACCCGGTTTCGATCTCCCGCTGTCGCTGCAGGGTAGCGCGTTCCAGCAACGGGTCTGGCAGCGGCTGCAACAGATTCCGCTAGGAACCGTCTGCACCTATGGCGCATTGGCAGGGGAGTTCGGCACCAGCCCGCGCGCCATCGGGAACGCCTGCCGGGCCAACCCTGTGCCGATCGTCGTGCCCTGTCACCGGGTGGTGGCGGTGCATGGCTGGGGAGGCTATGCGGGAGCGAAGGGTGGCAAGAAGCTTGCTGCAAAGCGCTGGCTGCTGCGTCACGAAGGGGTTCCTGAGCGGGCATGAAGCAGGCGGCGGACAGCGCCTTGATCGAATCTTTTGCCGATGCCCTGTGGATGGAAAGGGGGCTCAGCAACAACACGCTCGCGGCCTATCAGTCAGATCTCAAGTCGGTCGCCCGCTGGCTGCGCGAGGCGCGCGGGCGCGGCCTGACAGGCGCCCGGCGGCAAGATCTGCTCGACTATCTGGCGGGCCTTTCTTTACTCGGCCGAAAGCCGCGCTCGACGGCACGCCTGCTCTCTTGCCTGCGTCAGTTCTATCAACACGCGCTGCGTGAGGGTTGGGTGCGGGCCGATCCTTGTGCGCGCATCGACTCGCCAAAGCTGGGCCGCCCGCTCCCCCACTCGTTGACCGAGGCCGAAGTGGAGGCGCTGTTGGACGCTCCGGACGTTGCGACGCCGGAGGGATTTCGCGACCGAACCATGCTCGAAGTACTCTATGCCACCGGTCTGCGGGTGTCGGAGCTGGTGCAACTTTGCCCGGAACAGGTGAGCCTCACCCAGGGCCTGGGGCGAGTCCTCGGCAAGGGCGGTAAGGAACGCCTGGTGCCTCTTGGCGAAGAGGCATTGACCTGGCTGCAGCAATTTTCTCGAGGGCCGCGCAGCGATCTTCTCGGCGCGCGATTATGTGTGGAGTTGTTTCCAACGCGCCGCGGGGCTGGCATGACCCGTCAGGCCTTCTGGCATCTGATCAAGCGCCACGCTCGGTGTGCCGGCGTGGAGAAACCGCTTTCCCCGCACACCCTGCGCCACGCGTTCGCGACCCACTTGCTCAACCACGGAGCGGATCTGCGAGTGGTGCAGATGCTGCTTGGTCACAGCGATCTG
>JAHEIA010000341.1:383-4227 GCA_024639625.1 Chromatiales bacterium | reverse complement strand
ACTGAAACTGGAACGCGCCGGTCTCGGGGCGATAGACGTCGGTGCCGGTGAGATCGCCGGGGAGCAGATCCGGGGTAAACTGGAGGCGGTGGAAATCCCCCTCCAGATGGTCTCCGAGGACCTTGATCGCGGTGGTCTTGGCGAGGCCCGGCGCGCCCTCGACCAGCAGATGACCATCAGCCAGCAAGGCGATGAGCAGCCGTTCGATCAATGTGCCCTGACCGCGAATGTAGTGGCTTATCCCCTCCTGCAGGCGATGAAACGCGGCACCAGCGGTAGATGGTGCGCCCTGGGGGTCGGAATGTACCCTGAAGCTCCCGGTGGGATTGTTGCGGAGAGCAGCGGATTGTTGGGTCATGTTCATTTTCCTCCTGTGAAGCCGGAGCCGGCTCGCTGGATCGTCGATTCAGCCCTGGGCGGGCTTGGTCTGGGCAGCAGTGGTCTCGCGGACCGGCGCTGCAGGCGAGGCGGAGTTGTTCTCCGCGGGCACACCCAGGTCGATGACCTGGGACAACAAGCCGTCCTCGACGGCGCTTAGGAACGCGAGGGCACGGTCGGTCGCCCCGTCATCCAGGGCCTCGAGCGCGCCGGCGACCTGTGCCTCGGTTTCATCCAAAGGCATCTCGATATAGCCGTACGCCATCGGCAGGCCGGTGCTGCGCAGCTGCTCCGCAACCGCTTCGTGCTCACCGCGCGCCACCAGGGTGGCGAGACCGATCAGGTCTCGCTTCTGAGCTTCGCTGAGGCTGGCCCCTTTCTCAGAACCCAGTCGGGCATACAGGGGCACCAGGTGCCCCTCTTGGCCTCCGTTGTCGAGGCTGTCGTTCGCACTGCTCTCTCGGATCTTGCCCATATAGGCGAGCATGTCCCCGGAGGCTTCGAGATGCCGCCGCGCCTGCGCCGGCTGGTTGTTGGTCAGGGCCCAGCGGGCTGCAGCCACGTGCCAGATGGCGCTGCGCCCTGCCGCGGCTAGAATGCGCGCCTGTTGCAACTGCGCCTGTTCGCGGCTGACCATCGCCACCGCGGCTCCATCTGCCCGGCCCGGCGCTGCGGCATGACCCGCACCGGAACGACTCAGAACGGTAAACACCCCAGTCGCCGCAACGACTGCGCCCAAGGCGAGCACCAGGGGCAGTCGCTTGGAATCTTCCAACATGATCATCTCCCGAGGCCCGTTGCCCAGTCCCAGCGTGTCGTTCGCTTTTCTCGCGGCACGGTCAAAGCGTACGCCCGTCCCTCTTTCCAGGGCCTTTCCGTTACATTACGGGGCTGTAATGCAAAGACTGACCAAAGAACCAGCTCCAGAAAGCCGAGCCGAGGATACAGTCGAGCGAGGCCGCAAGGAGCGTGGAATAGGGGCATACCCGTAGGTCTCTTGCCCCTCTTGCCGGACTCATCCTCGAGGTCCGGATCGAGCCCGCGAATTGAGCGCGCCGGCATTGGCTTCGCTCAGGGTTAGGAGTTCAAACCCGACGCCGCCGCGGCGGGTCAGGCCTTCGGCTGATCACCGCAGTGGCTTTTCGAAGCGGGCTATCCGGAGCGGATCGAATAGGGAGGGTCCAAGGGATATGCTCTACCCGCCCGAAACCCCGACGTTTGGCAACGCCTCCGTGACCCTCGTCCCGGTGCTCAGCGCGGCTCGCTTACCTCGGGCAATTTCCGGATATAGAAGGCCGCCAGCAGCGAAAAAAGTCCGAGAAAAAGGACCGTCGCAGGCGCACCCAACCAATCGCCAATCAGCCCGACCAAGCCACCGATCAACATCAGCACGCCGATCACGGTATTGGATACCGCGACGTAGGCGGCACGGTTTTCCCCGCTAGCCATGTCGACCAGGTAGATCTTACGGCCCAGGCGCACGCCACCGTGCATGACGTTGAGAAGAAAAAAGAGTACGGCCAGACCGATCTCACCGGTCGCCCAGGACCAATCGAAGGTCACGGCGGCGAAGGTGAAAAGGCCGACCAGGCCGGCGCCGGTGGCGGCGTGCGCCATCACGATACGGCTCGACTTGTCGCCCCGATGGCCCCAGAAAGGCGCTGACAGGCTGGTCGCCAGGCCATTGGCGATAATCAGCGCGCCGAGACCGAGCAGCCCCGCCCGCGCCTCCTGCTGTGCGATCAGCACATAGAAGGGTGGAGCGAGAGCGACGGCCAACAGCATCGAGCGGGCAATCACGAAACGACGGAATGAGTCATCGTCCGCCAGGAGCCGAAGCTGGCGCAACGCAACCGCGAGGGCGTTGCCACCACCGTCGGTCGCTCCGGGCTGTTCACGTATCATGGAGAACGCGAGCGCTGCCAGGATCCACAGGGCGCCACCCGTGACCAGCAGTCCGGCGAACACGCGGACCCCCGACGCCGCCAAGTCGACCGTGCCCAGCCAGAGGCCGATGCCCAGCACCGCGATCCCGGAAAGACTCGCGCTCCAGCCCATCAGTGCACCGCGCCGGCTCTTGGAGACCGTCTTCCCCAGCACGTCCTTGGCCGAAACCGAGCACAGACCGCGCGCCAGACTGTATACAACCAGCATCAGCAGGATGGCACCCCCCGCCGACCTGCCTTCGAGCGTCACCGCTGCTGCTGCCATCCCGAACAGACTGAAGGCTGAGAGCACTGCGCCGAGGAGCCAGACACCCTTGCGGATCGCCAGACCGCGTACTGCCGCGGCCACCGCCAATTGCGGCAGGAGTACACCGCCCTCGCGGATCGGCACGAGAAAGCCGGTCAAGGCAGCAGGTACGCCCAGGGCACCGAACAGCCATGGGATCACCAGCTTCGCACTCGCAATCTCGTCGGCGACCTTGCCGATGAGATTGGCCGCTAAATAGGCGAAAAAATTGCGCGGCTGGTACTGGCAGGCAGCCGCGGGAATGTCCTTACAGACACGCGCGTCCTCCTCGCCGTTGATTCGGTCGTAGAGGTCTTCGAGTGCCTGATTGGCGGTGGTCGCCAGCGGATTCATAGCGGGGCTCGCAGGTCTCGACGCAGGTTCTTACCCGCGACGTAAGAAACACTGATGTTGGGCAGTCTACAGCGTCCGATGCTCGTTCAGCACCACCCGAGAGAATACGCCCCTCACGCCACCACTATCACCGCCGATACGGCGGGGTAGAGCGTGGTCCGCGCAGCAGACTTCGGCGCCTCTTCCCGGCGCGGAGCTCTGGTGCAACCCCCGAACCCTCGTCGCCTATTGGCAGCGCTGAATCAACCGCGTGAATGTAACCGGAGGTTTCCCATTGTCCGATCGACACCATGGCGACCGGCCGCTCGGTAGGGGAAGGTCTCAGCATCTAGCTCCCGCCAGACGACTGGCACGGATAGGGAACGACTCCGTCACCGTGGCAAGGAAAGCCCAAAGGGACCTAACCGACGTCAACAGCCTGCCGAATATCCAATCGAGCAATGCCGGCCTGCCAAAATGGAACTCTGATCGCTTCTCGCGGGCGGCGGCCGCTGTCACAACCACTCTCCAACACACCGGTCAGCATGCAACCAACGTGCGGCAATTCGTCGCATTCTCAAACAGAATCATCATGGCTACCCTTTCTTCATGGGTTTTCGCGCTGCTTCGGTCCATGCCTTTTCTTGCACCGGCAGGGCGACCCAGCGGGACGATTCGGCAGCAAGATCACGCCTCGACCCGCTTGGCAGCGTTAGCCAGGATATCGAGAACAAACGGGTGTCGCCAGGAAGGCTTTCGGCATATTGGACCGGGTTGCCCTAAAAAAGAAGTCCAACTACACGGCTATCTTGCGACGAACGCCAAAACAAAGCAGTCCGCGAGGTACTGGGGGGAAAATCATGGAGTCATTGCTCGCTGGCAGCCGATACTGCCTGTTCAG
>JAHEIA010000341.1:0-373 GCA_024639625.1 Chromatiales bacterium | reverse complement strand
CCTGTCAGCGAACGGTATGACATGGAATCTCAACGACGTCAGCTTCCTGTTCCGACTCCCCGACGGCGGTGCAGAGGTGAACGTCGAATTGTTGAGGCCGCAAGACCGTGGCAATGGAGGCGAGCTTATACCAGGCTCAGTCTACCGGCGAATTCCAACACTTCTGAATGCGGGAAAAGGCAACGCAACCCTTTACCAGGGCTCTCTGCGCGTAACTAGCGCCAGGGTCGACCCCTGTCCCGATCCGGCCTCCTGTACCCCGGAGTTGCGGTTGGTCTGGCAGCCGATCGAGTACGATGATTTTGAGAGAAGATGGACCGCACGGGACGCTGCCCTGCACTGCGTCTACACGATGTCGGAACCAGAATTCGCT
>JAHEIA010000018.1 GCA_024639625.1 Chromatiales bacterium | reverse complement strand
TTTGATCCCGGGGATGATAATTCTTGGTTTGGTAGCGGTCGGTGTGTTGTTTTGGGCGGCCCGCAGCGGGCAGTTTGACGATCTCGACGGCGATGCGCATCGCATCCTCATGGAGGACGATGAACCGCCGAAGAAACCCCGGCGGGAGAGCCGGGCGGAGGATGACCAAGAGGCGTCGGAAGACTGAATCGGCGTCTTCGGAGGCTGCGGGCGATCGGCCGGTCAATCCGTGGCAGGCCCGCCGGATCGTTCGCTCGCCGCAGCGTTGTCCAGCGGTGCGCGAAGGCGCTGGAATTCCTGCGGCTGGACGTATTGCAGTACTTCGCGGCCCTGCGGATTGAGCGCGATATCCAGTCCGCTTTCCGGATACAACCAATGCACCGTATCCGACTCCGCCTCGCGGTAGCGTTCGGCGGGTACGCCAAAGCGCTGCTCGAGCAGTTCCGAGTCGAGATCGAGGGCAGGCAGGTAGGTGATGTGTGTGATGGGCATCCCAGCGATTCGCTCAAGGTCCCTTTCCCGCAGGTCGATCTTCTGGTTTCCGCTCGCAAGCTGGCTCACACGCAGTCCCCGCTCGTACATCTCCCGGGCAAGATCCGGGGGCAGATCGAGCGCGAGCACCAGATCGGCCTTGATGCCGCTGAGAAACAGGCGCTGAAAATAGGCCTCTGCTGAGTACTCACCGTCGGGAGACAGGAACAGATTGACAGTAGCGGAATCTCGGTAGCGTTGCTCGGCTTCGGCGAGTGTGGTTTCGCCGAGTACGACACCCAAGACCCGGTTGTTTCCGCGAGCATCGACCTGAATATCCCATGGCAGCAACGGTGCGTCGCCTGGAGTACGGCCGCCCGGCAGAAAGATGGCCGCGGCTACCGCTAGTAGGCTGCCGAAGAATACGCCAAAAAAGATCTTTTTCTCCATCGCTGCGAATGCTGAGCCTGTTGCTGATGGGCGGTGACGGATCGCCCGATAGGGTCGCCACCCGGTGCCCGGCGCTGCCAGGTCGGCCGCTACTTGGCGGCGCTCCTCCCCGCGGAAGTATGGGAGACCTATCGAACTGCTCGGGCAAGGGTGCCGACTCGCAACCCCGGGAGCGGCTCGCGACCTCGCGGCAAGACTACACTGTAACGGATTTCCTATGCTGCCGGAAACCGGGCGTCGCGCTACAGGGTCATGCTCGCGGTCAGTGCAATTCTCGCTCCATGGTGGTAATTTTCCCCCCCGTGCCCGGCGCGAAGGGGCGGTTGTCGGCCCGCAGGCCTACGCCGGAACTGCATGCCAGAGTTTCGGTTCGCGCTGTCCAGAGACCGGGAGTAGAAGGCGATGAAGTTCGAAATCACAGACAAAGAAAGCCATAAGGCCAAGATTCCTCACGAAATTTTTCTGGCCAATCTCATCGCCAACCACATACTCTGGTTTGTTGCGTCGTTAGGAGTAGTCGGTTCCTATTGGCAGCCGTTGGCGCTGGTGCCAATGATTTCGCTTGGCGTGCTGTGCTACATCCTTTGGCGGGCGCGAAGATCTCGCTCGGTAGACTCCTGGTTCGTCATGTGTCACTGGCAGATCGCGGCGACCCGCAGTAAGGTCTTCTTGATGATGATCTGCCTGCTGCTGGTGATCGTGGTTTGCGGCTGGGCCGCCTACCAATACCTGGGGGTCATGAAGGAGGCGGTCTATGCATTGATCGGTGGGACCGGTTTGTTGCCGGTTATGGTCACGGTGCTGATCCTGATCATCACCGAATCGGACGTGCTGCATCAGGCTGCCCAGCACAAGTTGCCGCCGAGCGCCGTGGCGAAATACCCGAATCCCGAGGCGAGGGTGATCGACGAGTAGGCAGCCGTTCGTTGCTCCCTATGTCCGAAAGTGCAGCTTCTCAGGTATAGTTGCTTTGGTGGCCCTCGCAGCCCGCGCCGTTGATGATGGCCTGCAGGCCTCCCAAGTCGACGAGCCGGATGTGTTTGCGATCCACCTCCAGCAGCCGTTCGTCCTGGAACCGGGTGAACAGCCGACTTACCGTCTCCACCGCCAACCCAAGATAGTTGCCAATCTCGTGCCGCGACATACTGAGATGAAAATCATTGGCGGAGAAACCGCGCCGTTTGAAACGGTCGGAAAGACTGAGTAGAAACGCGGCCAGCCGTTCCTCGGCGTTTCTTTTTCCCAGCAGCATGAGCAGTCCCGTATCCTCACTGATTTCCTTGCTCAGCAACCGATACATCTGGTGCTGCAGGCTCGGGATGGTGCTGGTAAGCTCCTCCAGGCGGTCGAACGGTACCTCGCAGACCGCGGCGGTTTCCAGGACCTTGGCGGAGCAACCGTGAACCTCGTTCTGGATCGCATCGAGGCCGATGATCTCGCCGGGGAGATGGAATCCGAGCACCTGTTCTCCGCCGTCCTCGCTTGGAGTGAAGGTCTTGACGGATCCGGTTTTCACGATAAACAGGGTTTTAAAGGGATCCCCCTCGCGAAACAGATGATCGCCGCGATGCAAGGGTCGATTCCGCTTCACGATGCTGTCGAGGCGCTCCACGTCTTCCGGCAGGAGCCCCATAGGTAAGCATAGGGTGGCAAGACTGCAGTCTTTGCAGGCCACCTTGATGTTCTCGAGAGAGATCACCCTATATTCCGCCACCTATGCAACCTTCTTGCCGATGCTGAATTCAATTGTGCAACGGTGATTGATCTGGATCAAGCGAAACGCTTCCGCGTCTTCTGAAAGACTGATCCAAGGCAGTTTTTCCCAGGAAACGCTGCCGCAGAACACCGCTACGACGCGGGCCATCAAGCTCGAGGCTCGCGAAACCGATGCACTGATCCGACCATGTGGCATGCACTGCTGTCGTCGGCGCTGCCCTTCCCTGGTGCAGGGACCCCTTTGTTCGCAGCGCGCATTGAGGAATTTATCGGGTTCTGATAACTTTCGCCCGTTCCCCTTGGATTGGCCGGCGATCGGAGTCTCATGGCGCGTTTCGTATTCATCACCGGTGGTGTCGTCTCATCTCTCGGCAAAGGCATCGCCTCCGCTTCCCTTGGTGCCCTGCTCGAAGCGCGTGGCCTGAGGGTCACCATGATCAAGCTGGATCCGTACATCAACGTGGACCCCGGGACCATGAGTCCGTTCCAGCACGGCGAGGTGTTCGTGACCGACGATGGAGCGGAAACGGATCTCGACCTCGGACACTACGAGCGGTTTGTCCGCACCACGATGGGCAAGAACAACAATTACACAACCGGCCAGATCTACGAGCGGGTGATCCGCAAGGAAAGGCGCGGCGACTACCTCGGCGGCACCGTGCAGGTGATTCCGCACATCACCGACGAGATCAAGCATTGCGTGCGCAAGGGTGCGGGCAATGCGGACGTGGCCTTGGTGGAGATCGGCGGCACCGTCGGTGACATCGAATCGTTGCCATTCCTCGAGGCAATTCGCCAACTGGGTGTCGAGCTGGGCCATCAGCAGGTGGTTTTCATCCACTTGACCCTGGTTCCGTACATCACGACCTCCGGCGAGATCAAGACCAAGCCAACGCAGCACTCGGTCAAGGAGTTGCGATCTATCGGGATCCAGCCAGATATCTTGATGTGCCGCGCCGAGCGTCCGGTCCCGGATAGTGAGCGCAGGAAGATTGCGCTGTTTACCAATGTCGCCGAGCGGGCCGTGATCTCCGCGGTGGATGCGGACAACATCTACCGCATTCCGATGTTGCTGCATGCGCAGGGGCTGGACGATATTGTCGTGCGCCAGATGGGTCTCGATTTGCCGCCGGCGGATCTTTCCGAGTGGACCCGATTCGTCGATGGCCTGGGGCGGCTGGAGCAGGAAGTCAAGGTCGCGATGGTGGGCAAGTACGTGCACCTCACCGAGGCCTACAAATCCCTCTCCGAGGCCTTGGGGCACGCCGGTGTGCAAACCGGCACCAAGGTGAATATCGTTTATATCGACTCGGAGGAGATCGAGCAGCGGGGCACGCAGGGTTTGCATGGGATGGACGCCATTCTGGTCCCCGGCGGTTTTGGTAAGCGCGGTGTGGAAGGCAAGATCGCGGCGGTTCGCTTGGCCCGCGAAAACGACATCCCGTATCTCGGGATCTGTCTCGGCATGCAAGTGGGTGTGATCGAATTCGCCCGCAATGTAGCGGGCCTTGCGGGAGCCCACAGCACCGAATTCAAAAAAGACACCCCGCATCCGGTCATCGCCTTGATTACCGAGTGGCTGAACGCGGACGGCAGCCTGGAGTCGCGGGACGAGAAATCTGACCTCGGGGGGACGATGCGGCTCGGTGGGCAGGAATGCGCGCTGCAACCGGGAACCCGAGCGCGCGACCTGTACGGAAAGGACGTGATCCGGGAACGGCATCGTCATCGTTACGAGTTCAATAATCGTTACCGGCAACCCTTGGAGGAGGCCGGACTGCGCATTGCGGGTCTCTCCATCGACGGCAAATTGGTCGAAATCGTGGAGATCCCCCAGCATCCCTGGTTCGTCGCTTGCCAGTTTCACCCCGAATTCACGTCGACCCCGAGAGACGGTCATCCGCTGTTCTCCGGGTTTATTCGCGCCGCGCGGCGCCACCGCGATCAGAAGCAGCAGCGAGCGCTGGAGTTGGCATGAAACTGTGCGGATTCGAGGTCGGCCTGGATCGGCCGCTGTTTCTGATCGCCGGTCCTTGTGTCATCGAAGGCGAGCAGCTGGCGGTGGACACCGCTGGGCGGCTGCAAGAGATGTGTTCGGAGCTGGGCCTCCCCTTGGTCTACAAATCTTCGTTCGACAAAGCCAACCGTTCGTCGGCAGCGAGTTATCGCGGCCCCGGGCCGGAACAGGGCCTGCGCATATTGCGCGCCGTGCGCGAGCAGATCGGGGTGCCTGTGCTCACCGACGTGCACGAAGACACGGCGCTCGATGAGGTTGCGGAGGTCGTAGACGTCTTGCAGACCCCGGCCTTTCTCTGCCGGCAAACCAACTTTATCCAACGCGTGGCCGGTTTGGGTATCCCGGTGAATATCAAAAAGGGCCAGTTCCTCGCGCCTTGGGACATGCGACATGTGGTCGATAAGGCGCGGGCCGTTGGCAATCAGCAGATCATGGTCTGTGAGCGTGGAGTAACCTTTGGTTACAACAATCTGGTTTCCGACATGCGCTCGCTCGCGGTGCTGCGCGAAACCGCCTGCCCGGTGGTGTTCGATGCCACCCACTCGGTGCAGCTCCCGGGGGGGCAGGGAGCCAGCTCAGGAGGTCAGCGAGAGTTCGTTCCGGTGTTGGCTCGGGCGGCCGTCGCCGCAGGGGTGGCGGGGGTCTTCATGGAGACCCATCCGGATCCGGAGCGCGCATTGAGCGACGGCCCCAATTCCTGGCCTCTGGGTCGCATGCGGGAGTTGTTGCAGACCTTGATCGCCATCGATCGGCAGGTAAAGAGCCATGGTTTGATCGAAGACGCGCTGCCCTGAAGGCGGCGCAACGGGCCTGGTGTACAAGGGACACCTGGCAGCAGATTCCAAGAATTTTGAAGGACGTGACAATGGCCGAAATCGTAGATGTTCGCGGGCGAGAGATCCTGGATTCCAGGGGAAACCCTACGGTAGAAGCGGATGTGATCACCGCTACGGGTGCTTTCGGACGGGCCGCGGCCCCTTCCGGCGCCTCCACGGGGTCGCGCGAGGCGTTGGAGCTGCGCGACGGCGATCCGGGCCGCTACGGGGGCAAGGGCGTGCTCAAGGCGGTGGAGCACATCAACGGCGAGATCCGCACCCACTTGATTGGGCTCGATGTAGGGGATCAGGAAGCCCTCGATCGGGCCCTGATCACGCTGGATGGGACACCAAACAAGGCTCGGCTCGGCGCCAACGCGATCCTCGCCTGTTCCCTCGCTTGCGCGCATGCGTCGGCGGCGGAGCGAGGGTTGCCCCTGTATCGCGCGCTCAGCGGTGGTGCCTTGCGCATGCCGGTGCCGATGATGAACATCTTGAACGGCGGCGCGCATGCGGCGAACAGTGTGGATCTGCAGGAATTCATGATCCTGCCCGTTGGCGCGGGCAGCTTGCGCGAAGCGGTGCGCTATGGCGCGGAGGTGTTTCATGCCTTGAAGAGCGTGCTTTCCAAGCGCGGCCTGGCCACCGGGGTGGGAGACGAAGGCGGTTTCGCCCCAGACCTTGCCTCCAACGAAGAGGCCATCGAGGTGATCTTGCAGGCCATCGAGAAGACCGGCTTTCGCGCCGGTAGCGATATCTACCTCGGTTTGGATGTGGCCAGTTCCGAGTTCTATCACGACGGGATCTACGATCTAGCCTCGGAAGGCAAGCAATTCTCTGCGGCGGAGTTCGCCGAATACCTAGCCGGTTGGGTCGATCAGTATCCGATCATCTCCGTCGAAGACGCTATGGACGAGGGGGATTGGGACGGCTGGCGGATCCTTACGGAGCGCCTGGGGGATCGCGTCCAGTTGGTAGGTGACGATCTTTTCGTGACCAATACGGAGATCCTTGCGCGGGGTATCGAACAGAAGGTGGCCAACTCGATCCTCATCAAGTTCAACCAGATCGGCAGCCTGACCGAGACACTGGAAGCGATTCGCATGGCGCATGACGCCGGATACAGCGCGGTTGTCTCACATCGCTCGGGAGAGACCGAGGACACGACGATCGCCGACCTGGTGGTGGCCGCCGGAACTGGACAGATCAAGACAGGATCTCTTTCGCGTTCCGACCGGGTGGCGAAATACAATCAACTGATGCGCATCGAAGAGCAACTCGGCAGCGAAGTCAATTACGCGGGGCGCAGCGCTTTTCGCGGACTTTAGTGCGTCTGCTGTTCGCGATCCTGCTATTCCTTATCCTCACCCTCCAGTACCGGCTTTGGGTGGGTGAGGGCAGCTTGGCCGAGGTAACCCACCTGCAGCGGGAGATCGAGACACAGAAACAGGAGATCGAACGCTTGCGGGTGCGTAACCGGGCCCTGCGTGCGGAAGTCGAAGATCTGAAAACCGGCCTTGATGCGGTCGAGGAAAGGGCGCGCAGTGAGCTAGGGATGGTAAAACCGGGGGAAGTGTTCTACCAAGTCGTAGAGCCTGTCGAGCCGTCGGCGCAGTGAGCTCCGTGGACCGCGTTTGGGTGGTAGTACCCGCAGCCGGCGTCGGGCGGCGAATGGGCTCAGAGGTGCCGAAGCAGTATCTCCCGCTCATTGATCGGCCGGTCATCGATCACACGCTTGAGCGCCTGTTGGAGCATCCGCGGGTGGAACTTGCCTGCGTGGTCCTCGCTGCTGAAGACCCGCTATGGCCGCGCAGTGCATTCGCCGAGCACCCCCGCGTGTTGCGCATCGTCGGCGGCGCCGAGCGTTGCCATTCGGTGCGTAATGCACTCGCAGCGCTGCAGGGTCGGGCAGCGGCCGGGGACTGGGTGATGGTGCACGATGCGGCACGTCCCTGCGTCCAGCGGCAGGATATTGATCGTTTGTTGGAGGCATTGCGCGGGCATGCGGTCGGCGGTCTGCTGGGGGTCCCGGCGCGCGATACCATGAAGCGAGTGGACGCCAGAGGCGTAATCCTCGAGACGGTGTGCCGCGATGGGCTCTGGCACGCCTATACCCCGCAGTTGTTTCGTTTCGGACTCCTGCAGAGTGCTCTGGACGCTGCGCTGGCACAAGGGCGGTTGGTGACGGATGACGCCAGCGCGATGGAGTTGTCGGGGCACCGCCCGTTGCTGGTCGAGGGCAGTGCCGACAATATCAAGATCACCCGGCCGCAGGACCTCGAGCTCGCGGCCTTCTACCTTTCTCGGCGGAGCTAACCCGGTGCGCATCGGTCAGGGTTTCGATGCCCACAGTTTTGCCCCGGATAGACCTTTAGTGCTGGGTGGGGAATCGATTCCCTTCGCGTTGGGGCTCGCCGCCCATTCTGATGGTGACGTCCTGATCCACGCCCTGTGTGATGCTCTGCTGGGAGCGGCCGGGCTCGGTGACATAGGCCGGCATTTTCCAGACACTAGCGACGAGTTCAAGGATATCGACAGCCGGGTGCTGCTGCGCCGGGTCGTGGTGAACTTGGCGCAGCGGGGCTATCGGACGCACAACGCGGACCTCACCCTGATTGCGCAACGACCGAAGATTGCGCCGCATATACCGCGCATGCAGGGAAATCTAGCCGGCGACCTGGAGATCCCGCCGGACCGCGTCAATATCAAAGCGACGACCACCGAGGGCATGGGATTCACCGGGCGGGGCGAAGGGATCGCTGCCCTTGCCGTCGTCCTGCTGGACGGGCCGTAGACGAGCAGTGCGGTGAGGATTCAGGAATCAGCACTAGCAGAACTCGATTGCCAGCTGCTCCCCTTCGCCTATGGCGAGCCGCCGGTTCAGGGGGTGGCGCGCTGGGTGGCGGAAGACTTTCAAGTGGATGAGGTGGCAAACTGGGAAGCCTCCGGCGCGGGGGAGCACGCCGTGCTGCGCATCAGAAAACGCGGCCTCAATACGGATTGGATTGCGCGCCAGTTGGCACGCATCGCGCGGGTGTCGATACGCTGTGTCAGCTACGCGGGCATGAAGGATCGCCATGCGCTGACCACCCAGTGGTTCAGCGTGCATCTGCCGGGAAGGGGAGAGGTCGACTGGTCCGCCATAGAGAGCGAACAGATTCAGCTCCTGGAGGTCCGCCGCCATCAGCGCAAGCTGCGCAAAGGCGCCTTGCGCGGCAACCGCTTCCAATTGCGCCTTCGCGAAGTGCAGGGGGATACCGAGTTGCTGCAACACCGGCTGCGGCAGATCGCTTCCGGCGGCATGGCAAACTACTTTGGCCCACAGCGTTTCGGCCATGCGGGGAGCAACCTGGATCGCGCCCAAGACCTGTTTGCGGGCAAGCTGAACGGTCGCGAGCGGCAGCGGCGAGGACTCTATCTTTCGGCGGCCCGATCGGCGCTGTTCAATCGAGTGCTGGCCGAGCGTATCGCCCACGGTAACTGGGACCGGGCGCTGGAGGGCGAGGTGGTGGTCCTCGAAGGTACCCGGCGCTGGTTTTGCGCAGAAGAAGTGGATGCCGCGCTGCGCGCGCGAGTAACGCAGATGGATGTGCACCCCAGCGGGCCGCTCTGGGGCCGCGGGAGGTTGCCGAGCGAAGCCGCGGCAGCACGTCTCGAACAGGAGGCGTTGTGCGGATTCGAAGATTGGTGTCGCGGGCTGGAGCGCTTTGGATTGAAACAGGATCGCAGGGCGCTTCGGATTGTGGTGCAAGACCTGGTCTGGCGGCAGTGGGAGGGGAACCTCGAGTTGTGCTTCTTCCTGCCCGCCGGGGCCTATGCCACATCGCTGCTCCGGGAATGCGTGCGACTGAAGGGCAGCTAAGCCGTCCGGTGGCTATCGATTCGATTTGCGGCGTTTTCGGCTCAACAAGACGTAGGTCGCACCGGTGCCTCCATCACGCGCCAGCGCCGAGCAGAAGGCGAGCACCTCTTCGCGTTGCCGCAACCAGTAGTTGATATTCTGTTTTAATACCGGCCGACGGTCTTCCGACCCATACCCCTTGCCGTGGATAATCTGGATGCAGCGCACGCGGCGTCTAAGGCAATCGGCGAGAAACTCCGCCAGAACCGCCCGCGCATAGGCGGAATTCAGTCCATGTAGATCAAGTTCGTACTCTACGCTGACCCGCCCGCGCCGCAGATCGTGCAGTAGCCGCTGTTGCACCCCGGGACGCACAAAAAGCAGATAGTCCTCGGTTTCGAGCTGACTGGCCGCAAGCAGTTCGGGAAAACTTTGCGCCAAGTCCTCAGCTGCGCTAGCGGCAGCCCTGACAGCGTGAGGTCGGCGGCGCCGGCGGAACGGTTCGGCCCGCTCGTGGCGCATGGGTTCCACATCCTTGACCGCATCCTGGAAGACCCGGATCTCATCGCTGTCGAGTTGTTTGTTTTTCGTCATCGCGCTGCGCTCTGGCCCGGTATCGGCCCACGAATTGTAAACCACCCGGGGGTAATGTGCCCGAGGCACATTTCCAGTATAGTTTCCGGCCAAACCCGAAAGATTACGCGCCTCGCCGCTGATCGCGCCTTCGTTCGATCGATCGCGAGAGACCGCGTAGAGCCGAATGCATAAAGATGCGCATCCTACTGAGCAATGATGACGGGTATCAGGCGCGCGGGCTTGCTGTCCTGGCTGAGGCCCTAGCGGAGCTGGCGCAGATCACGGTCGTCGCGCCGGAGAGAGACCGTAGCGGCGCCAGCAACTCTCTCACCCTGGAACAGCCGATCCGCGCGCGCAAGGAGTCGAACGGGTTTATCGCAGTGGACGGAACACCCACGGACTGTGTGCACCTGGCGATCACTGGCCTGCTCGAGGAAGAGCCGGATATGGTGATCGCGGGCATCAATTCGGGTCCCAATCTCGGCGACGATGTGCTTTACTCCGGAACCGTTGCCGCAGCCACCGAAGGCCGCTTTCTCGGGTTGCCGGCAATGGCGATCTCGATGGGGTCACAGCAACCCGAACACTACGCGACCGGGGCCTGGGCGGCCAGGGAAATCGTGCGTAGGTTATGCCGTAGGCCGCTCAGTCCGGAGACCATTATCAATGTCAATGTGCCGGATCTTCCGCTGGCGGATATCAAAGGATTTTCTGCGACGCGGCTCGGTCACAGGCACAAGGCGGAGCCGGTGATACGATCCACAGATCCGCGAGGACGCGACATTTACTGGGTCGGGCCACCGGGACCCGAGCAGGACGCGGGTCCGGGAACCGATTTTTTTGCCCTGCGCCAAGGTTGTGTCTCCGTGACGCCGCTCAAAGTCGATCTCACACGGCATTCGATGCTCGGCCAACTTTCCGATTGGGTGCAGCCGTTGGGCAACTGCGCATGAATGTCCGACAGCGACAAGATGGCATGACCTCGCCGCGCGCACGCGAGCGTTTACTGCAGCGACTGCGCAAGCAAGGCATACAGCACCCTGGCGTCTTGGCCGCCATGCGCAACCTTCCCAGGCATCTGTTCGTCGAAGAAGCGCTTGCCAGCCGCGCCTATGAGGACACGGCGCTACCTATCGGTCATGGCCAGACGATCTCGCAACCCTACATCGTGGCCCGGATGAGCGAGGCCCTGCTTGGGGGGCGAAACATGGAAACCGTGTTGGAGATCGGTACCGGGTCGGGCTATCAGACCGCGGTTCTGGCGTCTCTGGTGCGCCGGGTCTACACAGTGGAGCGCATTCACGCGTTGCTCGACCAGGCACAGAGGCGGTTACGTGGCATGCAGCTACGCAACATCCGGTGCAAGCACAGCGACGGAAGCATCGGGCTTCCCGAATATGCCCCGTTCGATGGTATTCTGGTCACCGCCGCCCCGGAGGGTATACCGCGGTCGCTGGTCAATCAGTTGGAGGTCGGGGGTCGAATGGTCTTGCCATTGGGGCAACCCGGAGAGCAGGCGCTGGTGCGGGTGGTGAGAACGTACAGCGGCTACGATTACGAAATCCTGGAGCGGGTGACCTTCGTTCCGCTGCTCGGAGGCACTGCCTGATGCGCATATTCTCTGCGCTCTACGACCGCGTGATGCGCTGGTCTCGCCATCCGCATGCACCCGCCTACCTGGCGGGCTTGAGTTTCGCCGAATCTTCCTTCTTTCCGATTCCACCGGACGTGATGTTGGCGCCGATGACTCTCGCCAATCCGCATCGCGCCTGGTGGTTTGCCACCTTGACAACTCTGGCATCGGCGGCAGGGGGACTGTTCGGCTACCTGATCGGGTCGCTCGCTTTCGATCTGATCGAGCCACTGCTTCATCAAGCCGGTTATTGGCCCCAGTACCTTGACGCCAAGGCGTGGTTTGATCGATGGGGATTTTGGGCCGTGTTCCTGGCCGGATTCTCGCCGATTCCGTACAAGGTATTCACCATCACCGCAGGGGTGATCGGTATGGCGCTGCTGCCGTTTTTCGCGGCCTCGCTGGTCGGTCGCGGAGCGAGATTCTTCTTGGTGTCGGCGCTGATGGCCTGGGGGGGAGAACGCATGGAGAAGCTGCTGCGGGAATACATCGATCGTGTCGGCTGGCTGATACTGCTGCTTGCGCTCGCGGTGTTCTTCCTAGCAAAAGGTTAGTAGCCTGTTCGACCGAAAGTCGCATGATCAGCGAGGTGCTAAGCGGGCTGAGGATGAATCTTGGGGTTTTGGCGCAAAGCAACCCAAAACAGCGTGCCGTGAACCGTAGTCCGCGGGTCCGGCCGAGCCGGGCGCGGGCCTGCTTCAGTGGCGTGCTGTTGCTGTGCTGGTTCGCGTGTTGCCTGCTGCTCGTCGGATGCAGCACGCCGAGCACGGCGCCGGTCAGCAGTCGGGAGTATTCGCCGGGTACTTCCCTGCGAGGTGCGAGTTCCTATCGAATACGCAAAGGCGATACGCTGTACTCGATCGCCTGGCGGGCCGGTGTGGATCATCGTCGGCTGGCGTCCTGGAACGGTATCCGAGCCCCTTACACCATATACCCCGGCCAGAGATTGCGTTTGCAGCCCCCTGCGTCATCGACGGCAACTGCCCGCTCGAAGGCCGCGGGAAAGACGCGGTCAGCGGCCACCGGGCAGGCGAGTAGTTCCCGGGCTACAGCGGCTCAGCGTCGCCCGGCTGCAGCAAGATCCCCCGGCACCCGGAGCGCCGGCGGCGCGAGCGTGTCGCCGGTCAGCTCCCCACCGGGGGGGGCGGGAACCCTGCACTGGCGATGGCCGGCGAAGGGGAAACTGGTACAGGGGTTCGTGGCAAACGATCGGTCACGCCAGGGGATCAAGATCGCGGGCACGTTCGGGCAGCCCATCCGCGCCGCCGAGGCGGGGAAGGTGGTCTACAGCGGTAGTGGACTCATCGGCTACGGAAGGCTTATTATCATCAAGCATAATAAAAACTACCTAAGTGCCTACGGTCACAATAGAAAAATTTTTGTGGACGAGGGTGCCCAAGTAGCCAGGGGCGAGCGTATCGGAGAGATGGGTAAGACCGGGGATGGGCAACCCATTTTGCACTTCGAGATTCGGCGTAACGGCGAACCGGTCAACCCCTTGAGGCTGTTGCCGCGCCAGGGGTAAGTGCTTTTCGGAACAGGTCACTCAAAACGGGATCTAACGGTGCATCGGGCGCTACCGCTGTGTTCGGCAAGCGAGGTGGATATGCCGCCAGCTTGGCGAAAACGGCGATACTGCGATTGAATTGAAGTGCCCCCGGGAGGTAGACGAGGAGGCTGGCGCATGCCAAAGAATGACGGAGAAATCGGCGTCTCGTTTGTCGATGACGACAAGGAAGAACTGGATTTGAGCGAGGCCCATGAGGTGCAAGGCCCACTGGAAGAAGGGCTCGATCAGCCCACGGAGGCGGTCGTTGAAGAGGTCGAGGACGAGCCTCTTCCGCAGAGCCGCTTGAGTTCGCGCCATGATGAAGCCCAGATGGACGCGACCCGGCTCTATCTCAGCGAGATTGGATTTTCCAAGCTGCTGACGGCGGAAGAAGAGGTGTATTTCGCCCGCTTGGCGCAGAAGGGCGAAGTCGCGGCCCGCAAGCGCATGATCGAGAGCAATCTGCGCCTCGTAGTAAAGATCGCACGCCGCTACATGAATCGGGGTCTGGCGTTGTTGGACCTGATCGAAGAGGGCAATCTCGGATTGATCCGGGCGGTGGAGAAATTCGATCCGGAGCGAGGTTTT
>JAHEIA010000340.1 GCA_024639625.1 Chromatiales bacterium | reverse complement strand
GATCAAACGATGCGCATCGTTGCGCTGCACCGGCACGATGCGCTCCACCTTTTGCTGAGCGTCGAACAGGATGCGTGTCTCCACGGTGTCGAAATCGATCGCCCCCCGCTCCTGGCGAGCTCGGTGCGCCGCCTGATAGAGGGCCAAGAGTTGCTTAAGGTGGGGCAGCAGAGACGCATGCCTGGTCGACAGATCGGGATCTTCGTCCGCCAGAATAGCCGCGACCTCGTCGTAGGTGAGACGGGCATGGGAACGCATCACGGCCTCGAAGAAACGGGAGCGAATCGCCCCCCCTTCCCGGTTGACATAGATCTCGCACGCCATGCAAAGGCGATCCACCGCCGGGTTGAGCGAGCACAGCCCGTTGGAGAGCACTTCCGGCAACATCGGGATCACACGATCCGGGAAATAGACCGAGTTGCCGCGAGTCCGCGCCTCTTCGTCGAGCGCGCTGCCTACCGCGACATAGCTGGAGACATCGGCGATACACACCAGCAAGCGCCACCCCTTTGGGGTTCGTTCGCAGTAGACCGCGTCGTCGAAGTCACGGGCATCCGCCCCGTCGATGGTCACCAGCGGCAGTTTCCGCAGATCCACACGCCCCTGTTTCGCCGCTTCATCTACCTCTGCACCGAGCCCGGCGATCTCTCTGCCGACGGTCTCGGGCCACTCCAGAGGGATGCCGTGGGAGCGAATCGCGACGTCTATCTCCATCCCCGGGGCCATGTGCTCGCCGAGAACCTCGCTGACGCGACCGATCGGCTGGCTCCAATTGGTCGGCTGCTCGTCGATCTCCACGACCACGATTTGACCGGGTTCCGCTCCTCCCATCTTACCTTCCGGGATCACGACTTCATGATGGATGCGCTTGTGGTCCGGGACCACGAAACCGAGTCCGGCCTCCCGGTGCAGTCGCCCGACGACACGCTGCGTATTGCGCTCCAGCACCTCCACCAAGGAGGCCTCTCGGCGCCCCCGCCGATCGACACCGGTGATGCGCACCACCGCCCGATCGTCGTGCAGCAGGGCTCGCATCTGGCGGGGCGACAAGAACAGGTCGTCGCAGCCGTCGTCCGGGCGCAGAAAACCGAAGCCGTCGGGGTGACCGATAATCCTGCCGACGATGAGGTCCTTGCTGTTGACCGGACAGTAACCGCCGCGACGGTTACGCAGCAGCTGACCGTCGCGTTCCATCGCGCCGAGCCGCCGGCGCAGCGCCTCCAACTGGTCGTCGCTTCCTAGTTCGAGCCTGACTGCAAGCTCCTTGAACCCCAGCGGCTCCCCGCTCTCTCCAATCAGCTCTAGAATAAACTCACGGCTCGCGATCGGGTTCTCATACCGTTGCGCTTCGCGCTTCCGGTACGGATCGATATCGCGCGCACTCTTCTTCCTTTTCGATGTCGCCACAACGGGAAAGTCCTGTTTGGGAAAACCCTATTCTACCGTTGACAAGGGAATACTGTCTCGGTACAGTTCCGGCTCCGCGAGAAGGCCGCACGATGTAGGGACGGTCGCACCGAATGCCGAGGTGGCGGAATTGGTAGACGCGCATGGTTCAGGTCCATGTGGGGGAAACCCCGTGGAGGTTCAAGTCCTCTCCTCGGCACCATACTTCTTCCTGACTACCCCTGAAAACTCAGCCAGGCTCCCCAGATGAACTAGCCCGTGCGCCGTTAGCGCATCCGGGATGGGATTGCAGGACACGCGGTGAATCCGTCCCTGTAGCTCGACTGCGGCATCCCTGCCGCAGACGGCCCTGCAAGCCCACCCCCGGATACTCGTTTACTTTCACGCCATACACCGCGAGTCAATCGCTAAGAGCAGGCTGACTTTCAGGGGTAATCAGGTACTACTTTGGAGGCCATCCGCGAATACTGTACCGAACCTGGAGCAGTATCGGTTGACCGACAATCCGTTTCCATCGAATCTCGATCTATCTGGGCAGTGGCGCCACGATCCCGAGCGCTTCGTCGTGCAAATGTCGCCGGATGCCGTTGCGTGTCTCCTCGATTGGCCCGCGAACCAGCCTACCCAACTAGTTTTAACCGCGCCGATCTGCACGACTCTGGCCACGGCCTTCTTGGGGTGGGGTGTCCTGTCTCTCGACTGTGCCGCTCGCCGCCGCCGCCGCAGCAGCAGCAGCAGCAGCAGCAGCAGCAGCCAGACTACGCACATTGGGCCTCCTTTTCAACGGAACACACAAGCAACCCGACCTCATCCGCGGAGCAAGCAGGCGAAGAACGCGGGGAGCAAAAAAACGCCCGCCAGAAGTTTCTGGCGGGCGGTCGATCCAATTTGGGCCTTTCTCAGCCGCCACCCGCAATCATGCCTCTACGGGCGTGTTAGTTGCTTATTCGTACGTGCTGCGAACCGCCTATCGATCATCCACCTCACGAGTCATGGCAAGGGAATGACGATGATATTCCGGTTTGCAAAAGTCGCCGTACAATCGCTTCCGCCATCGGAGCCGTCCTGGCATCTGTACTGCGCGGTAAAGGTGTTGGGTCCTTCCATCAAACCACTGACCACATAGGTTGCGCTTGCCTGCAGAAATCCGGCGCTGTTGCTGGTCCCGTTACTGCGTCCCAATGCCCTTGCGTCGCCCGCGGCTATGCCGTCAACGGCAAAACTCATATAGGCGGTATCGCTGCTGTCGTTCGGATAGATCATTGCCGTGAGTATCACAAGCGCACGCCCCGAAGACGTTATTTCCGCCGAGACCTCAGGGCCTGCCGTGGCAAGATCCGTATAGATCGTACTGCTAGTCGATTCCGACGCGTTAACCGTATCATCAGCTGTCGGCTCTAGACCTTCACCCTCAGGACCTTGTGGACCTTCCGGACCCTGTGGACCTTCCGGACCCTGCTGACCTTCCGGACCCTGCTGACCTTCCGGACCCTGCGGACCTTCCGGACCCTGCGGACCTTCCGGACCCTGTGCACCTTCAGGTCCCTCTGGCCCCATCAAGGTCACATCCAGAAACGGTCCGTTGCTGAGCTCTACGTTTTCTTTGCTATCGATAACGATTTCGCCATCACTGGACGCTAACATGAAGCTCCGTCCCAGCCCAGGATTGTCCAGCCAGAATTTGACAATATCCGTTGCGTCCATCGTATACCAGTGGTTTCCGCCGATAATCGGCGCTACAGGAAACACCGTCGGGTCGGTCGTCAACGGCATGCTTCCTGTGATGACAGTTTCATACCAAGCGCTTGTTACCACGGTCGGTATGAGGTCCACAAAGCGCACGCTCGCCGACTCAACATAGAAATGAAAAGTGACTTTTTCGATATCGAAAGATGTGGTTCCCGGAGGCAGATGCAGCGCCAAGTCCTCGAACTTAATCAACATCCGCTTATCGGCCGGATCGAGACTAACCGTGGGATCCAAGCCGAAATTCGTAAACGGTTGAGAGACAGTAGAAATAGTGGTGTCGGCACGAGCAGGTATGGTCAATGCCTGCGACGACAATGGGACCAAGCCGCAGATAACAGCTGCTGTTGGAGCCAATAAAGTATTCACAATAGTTTTTTTTGTCTTCATGGCAACTTCCTCATGATTCTCGCCGTTAGTCGGCTTACTCCCGTTAACACAACGATCGCAAACCCCGCCCTAGGGATGATGCAAAACGCAATAAATTTTCCGATCAAGCTGCCATTGCACTATTTGGTCTTGACGAGTTAGAACAATTTAATCCCAGGACCTTCAGCAACCGTCCTTGGGCTCCATGCCCTCGATCAACCAATCATTCATGCGGCAGCGGATCGATCAGCGTTTCCAAAATTGAAACACATGCTGGTTCCGGCAGCACTCAAAAAAGCGTCTTTTTCTGTGAACTATTGTCAACATTGCGAACCACCTTCGCCGCGTAATCGTGATCCGATCCGCAACATTTGGATGTATCAACAATTCTTCGCACTATTCTTCAGCGCGTAGATCTAACATTTCTATGGACGGCGCCTACCCGGCCTATTTCTCCGCTCAATTGCGAAGGTCGCGCTCATCCTCGGAATGCGCTCGGTTGGCATAATGGTCGATATGGCATTGAACGATCTCGATCGTGACTCTGATATGCTGTATTCGTCGCCTCGATGTGACTCGATTCCTCCGGAGGAACTGCTGTGAGCGCAGTTGTTGATGGCTTTCTACAAATCCGCAGCGGGCGGTAGTTGATGGGGCAGATCAATTACAACCTGCTATTTCATTGATTTGTTAGTCTCTCTGTGGGCGGTAAC
>JAHEIA010000339.1 GCA_024639625.1 Chromatiales bacterium | reverse complement strand
GCCAACGGGGATTGTTCTTCCAGTCCCACTCGAGCGCCTGGATTTGTTCGTTTCTGGTCATTTCGAATCGTCTCCTCACGGTGATTTGATTGCCGCCACGTCCGCCGGTTCTTGCGACCGGCTGGCTTCGTGCGCGCATGTTGCACATCGCCGTCGGCCCAGCCTCGGAGCGGCGGGCGGCGCGACCGCGGCACCCATGCGGGTAGCGAGGGAACGGCCGATATTGTGCAACGCACAAAAGTCTAGTCCAGGGCAAAGAATTTACAACCTTTATAATTTTAATTTATTTGATTGAATTACTTAATATTTGACCTGTGGAAAATTTCTGCTAACTAGTATCAGACCCAACTCGCGAGCGGAGCCCAGGGCACGCCGATTTCACCATGAACACGCCAGAGAACCAGATCGCACGTTGCATTCTTTCCGGTTTCGAAAAGCACTTCGCGTTCTTTCGGGAGATTACGAGCGGGGCGCGGGAGCGTTTCGAGCGCGCGGATTGGCGCGCGGCGCAGGCAGCCTCGGCAGAGCGGATCCAGCTCTACGATAAAAGGGTGGCCGAAACCATCGACAAGGTGCGCGCCACGTTCCGCATCGCCGAGTTGGACGAGGCCCTCTGGAAAAGGGTCAAGCTATGCTACATAGATCTCCTGCAGCGCCACTGCCGACCCGAGCTGGCCGAGACCTTCTACAACTCGGTCTTCTGCCGCTTGTTCCACCGCAAGTACTACAACAACCAGAACATTTTTCTCGAATCGGTAGCCGAGGTCGGTGAGCTGATCAAACGCTATCGTCTGCATCTCTCGTTCTATCCCAGTGACGGGGGGATGGCAGCCTGCGTGCGCGAGCTTCTGGGCTCTTTCTATTTCGGCCTGCCGTTCGAAAACCTGGAGCGCGACACGCGCTCGGTGGTGGCGGCATTTCAGCAGCGCTCACCGTTGCAAGCGGCCCCGCTCGAGGAGTTACGCATCGATGTACTCGAGAGCCTGTTCTTTCGCAACAAGGCGGCTTATATCATTGGCCGCGTGGTGCACAACAGCGAACAGCACCCATTCGTTATCCCGTTGATGAACAACGAGCAGGGCAGCATCTACGCTGACACCCTGTTGACGCGCCGCGATCAGCTGGTGATCGTGTTCAGCTTTTCCCGAGCCTATTTCATGGTGAAGACGCCGATGCCGGCGGTAACCGTAGACTTCCTGCGCAGCATCCTGCCGACCAAATCCCTCGCCGATCTGTACATGGGGCTCGGCTTCCAGAAACAAGCGAAGAACGAGTTCTATCGTGACCTGCTCGCCCACTTGCGAAACAGCGAGGACCTCTTCGTAATCGCCCCAGGGATCCCTGGGATGGTGATGTTCGTCTTCACACTCCCTTCGTTCCCCTATGTATTCAAGGTCATCAAAGACCGCTTCGCTCCACAGAAAGACGTCACCCGCTTCACGGTCAAGGAACGCTACCTGCGGGTCAAGATGCACGACCGAGTCGGCCGTATGGCGGATACCCTGGAGTACTCGGACGTCGCCTTCCCCAAACAGCGTTTCGCTCCGCAGCTGCTGCTGCAGCTGCGCGAGGCAGTGCCCTCATTGCTCGAATGGGAGGACGACGTCGTCATTATCAAGCACCTCTACATTGAAAAACGCATGCGCCCGTTGAATCTTTTTCTCAGTCAGGCAGACGCGGAGGAGACGCGAACCGCGATCGCAGACTGGGGTCTGGCGATCAAGCAACTCATGGCCGCAAACATCTTCCCGGGAGACATGCTGTTCAAGAATTTCGGCATCACGCGCCACGGCAGGGTGATCTTCTACGACTACGACGAGATCAGCTACCTCACAGAATGCAATTTTCGTCCGGTACCGGCCGCGCTGTATCCGGAAGACGAGCTGTCGGCCGAGCCCTGGTATTCGGTCGGGCCGCATGACGTGTTCCCGGAAGAATTTCTGACCTTCCTCACCACCGACCCGGCACAGCGGGAGATCCTGTGCGACACGCATCCCGAGCTGCTGGATTACGAGTATTGGAGGGAGCGGCAGAATGACGTCGAGCACGGCCGCTTCGCGGATGTCTTCCCCTACCCGCCGGAGTTGCGCTTCGAGCCGGGGCGCTGAGCGTCCCAGACCAGGGGGCGCGCAGCAGCCGCAACACTCGGCGACCCGCTGAGTGAACGGTCGGCAGAGCCTGCGTCGCCGTGCGAGGACAAGCGAACGCCGCGCACTGCGTATCGCAAACCGGGTTTCGCCGCCGGACTTTGCCCGGTGCGCCCGTGCAGCAGCAGTTCTTCGAGAAACAACGGCTGGTCGTACGGGCCTGTCCTCCCTCCGCCGCGGGCTACAGCGTAAATGTCATGCCGTCGACCAGCGCGCCGGGAAGCAGATAACTGGTTACCGAGCGCCCGCCGTAGGTGTCTGCGGAGCATAGCAGTTCTCGCTCCCGGGTCAGGTCCTGCAAACGGTCGCCCAGCAGACGATAGACCGAGTCGTCGAAACGCAAGGTGCTGAGCGGAGCCGAGATTTCGCCACCTTCGACCCAGAAGCTGGCAAAGCGGGTCATGCCGGTGATCCGACAATCGTTGCGGTCGGAATAGTTTCCATACCATAGGTTGCCCAGATAAAGGCCCTGCCCGAGCTGCTGCACAGCCGTGTCCGCGGCGAGCATTCCGGCCGCCATATCCAAGGCCTCCGGCGACTCCACGTTTGCGTTTACCGGGACCGCATATTCTTTTCCGCTGCGCGCATCCACCAAACAATCCCCGTACGCACCCCTCTCGACGAGCTGGACCCGGGGAGGCTTAGGAAACCCGCGGCTGGTGAAGGCGGGGACCAGGCCCCGAGTGTTGTCCTCGCACAGGGATACGCTCGGATGCAGCCTCTGGCCTTTCTGCACCATTTTCAGCAAGGGAGTCTGTGCGGTACGGTGGCTCTTGAGACCGAAGCCGCCCCAGCTCATCAGTTCGAGGATCTCTTGCAGGGCCGCCGGCGCCAGATAGACTCGGTAGCGCCCCGGGGATAGAGTCTTCGGCGGCCGGGACAGTACCCGGAGCTGGCTACGCAACTCGTCGAGCTTGGCCGTGAAACATGCCGCGTCCCAGACCGAGCCGCTGTAACTGCCCTTGGCCGCCTTGTCCGCCCCGCAATAGCAGCTCCAGTCCAGGTGGAAGGTCGCGTTGGCATGCCAGTCCCTGCGCCCGGACGAATTGGCGAAACCACGGTACAGACTGCCGTTGGCCCATATTCCAACTAGGTCCAGGTCCCGCCCTGCGGCGCTGATCAGATCCACCGCATGCCGACTGTCCGGCAACTGTGATGACGCTTCGTGCACAGACTCCCCTGCATCCCGGGAATAGTTCAAATAGGGGTCCTGCGGCAGCTGTCGACACTGCTCGCGCAGATCCCCGAGCAGCGCCGTCAGGCGTTCCAAATCCGTAGCCGGGTGTCCGCTCAACTCCACGCCGGCTGCGGCGTGGCGACCGGCGCGAATCAGCTCCAGGGTGAGTGAGCAACGGCGGACATGTCCGGCCTGGCGAATCCGGCTGCGATTGAAACGTACGAAATCGGAGGCTTCCCCGGCTAGATTGCACAACAGGTATTCGGCATCCCGCAGACGCTCGGTTACACGGTCTACGATGGCGAAAAAGTAGGATCGCATCAATCCGCTCCCGCGCCGAAAACCTCGATGCCGCGGAATCGACAGACCGGGGCCGCGTGCCCTACTCGGAGCGCCTGATTGGGTTCCCCCTTGCCGCAGGTCTGTACGCCGCCGACCTGGAGGGTCGACCGATCGCCCACACCGTCGAGACTCAACCAGAAGTTCGCGGAAGTACCCCGGTAGTTCGGGTTGCGCAACATACCGGCAAGCGTGCCGTTCTCAATTCGGTATCCCAGCTCACAGCCGAACTGGAACTTATTCCGGCTGTCGTCGATCGACCAGGAGCGGTTGCTCTCCATGTACACGCCCTGCTCCACCCCGGCGATCAATTCTTCGAACGAGCTCGCCCCGGGTTCCAGGTTAAGATTCGCCATACGGTCGATTGGCGGCCGGTCCCAACCACTTGCCCGGGAGCAGGCGACGCCGGAAAGTCCGCTGCGGAGCTGGGAAGAAGCGCCACCCAGGGGTCGTTCCAGCATTCCTTGTCGGATGAGGAAGCAGCGCCGGGCCTCCGCGCCCTCGTCGTCGAACCGGTAACTCGACAACTCCGCCGGAACCTCCGGATCAAAGGTCACGTTGAGCAAGCAGGATC
>JAHEIA010000338.1 GCA_024639625.1 Chromatiales bacterium | reverse complement strand
AGGAATGCTGACGTGGCACGGATCGTCCCCTCCGACCTCACCCGCCTGGCGCTCAGCGGCGCCCATGAACCAGAACTCGTCACTCTGGCCTTGCTCAAAGACAAGCTGCCGGATGACTACACCGTCTTTCACGGCGTGCACTGGAGCCGACAGTACAAAGGCAACACGATCTACGGCGAGATCGATTTCATAGTGTTGAACCGTGCAGGCCGGGTGCTGTGTATCGAGCAGAAAAACGGGCCGCTGCTCGAAAGCGAGAAAGGGCTGATCAAATCGTATGGGGAATCCCAGAAGAACGTCAACGAGCAGATCCTGCGGGCCATCGGCAACATCCGGGAAAAGTTTCAGTTCCAGTGGGGATCCAAACAAGGGCTCGACATGGAATACCTGATCTATTGCCCCGACTACGCCGTGCGGAATCTGAACGCCGCAGCCATCGAGCGCGCCCGCGTCGTCGATGCGCCCAAGCGGGAGCTGCTGGGCGAACAGATCCAAGCGATCTTGCCGCCGGGACAACCCCCGTCGGATACCCGGCAGGCCGACCGGGTCGAATCGTTCTTCTATCAGACCTTCGAGGTGGTTCCCGATGTCCATGCCCACATCGGCGCCCAGGAGAAGAACTTCATCCGCCTCTCGGGCGGCCTGGTGGAGGTGCTCGACAACATCGAGATGCAGCCCCTGCAACTGCGCGTGTTGGCCACCGCGGGCAACGGCAAGACGCTCGTCGCCTGCCACTTCTTCGAAAAGGCGCTCGCGGCGGGTAAACGTCCGCTGTTGCTGTGCTTCAATCGCCCGCTGGCGGAACGGCTAAAGCGCCTGGTGCATTCCGGCGGCAAGGTGGAGACCTGGTACGGCTTCTGCGACCAGTTTCTGCAATCCCGCGGCATTCCACTGGACTTCAAATCCCTGGGCAACGCTCCGGGATTCTGGGAGCAAGCGGCACAGCAGGTGATGGAGGAGGCCCTGCACACCGCGCCCGGGGCCGAATGGCAGTTCGATACCCTGATGATCGACGAGGCGCAGGACTTCGAGGCGGGCTGGTTCGACATCGTCCGCCTCTTCCTGCGCGATGGGGCTTCCATCCTCTGGCTCGAGGACCCGAACCAGAACGTGCGGGGTGTCGATCCGCTGCTGCTGCAAAACAAAGGGTTCGTGGGCTACCGCTCGATGCTCAATTACCGCTCTCCTGAGCGCATTGCCAGCTTCATCGCTCAGGTCCTACCCGAGTTCCCCTTTACTTGCGCCAACGACTTGCCGGGACTGGGCTACGGAATTCACGCCTACGCCGAACCGCAGGAGCAGCCCCGGCTCGTCGGAAAGATCGTCGGGCGCCTGCTCAACGACCGGTTCAAACCCCAGCAGATCGCCATCCTGTCCTGCCGCGGGCTCGCCAGTACCGTGTTCAAGGACTTGCAGCGCGTGGGCAATCACACCCTGGCTCGGTTCAGCGGCGAGTACGACTTATTCGGCAATCAGATCTGCAGCAACGGGCAGATTTTGTTCGACACCGTGCGGCGCTTCAAGGGGCAGCAGCAAGCCGCGGTCATACTGACCGATGTCGATCCGCGCGATGCCTACCTCAGGCGCGAACTGCAGGTGCTCTTCTGTGGCATGACCCGGGCGACAGTGCGCTTGGAAGTCGTATGCAACGAGACGAATCCTTGGGTCGCTGCGCGTCTATTGCCGACCGCGTAACAGGCGCCGCAGCGGTTCGGTGCTCAGATCCACCTGTGCGCAGTCACGTCGCGAACCTACCCTTCTGTCTTCTCCTGGAACCGCCTCATGTCAGACCAGACGTCGAAGTACGCTTCGTGACGCTCCCCATCCTCACTGGAGATGCTGCTCTTGAAGTTGTGGTAGTCGATCCCTAACACCTTTCGCGCCAGGGTGTCGGCCACCAGCTGCTTCGGGATCGTTGCGCGAAACCGGTAATCGGCATCCGGAGTTTCCGCTACCGACACCTGCGGGAATGCACGCTCGATATCTCCGCTGTGCCTCGCTCGGACCAGCAGCTCTCCTTCCCGGTCCCTGTGCGAGACGATACTCAGATATGCATCATTCAAGAAGATCCACATGGGCTTGCTCCAGGCGCGATCCGTTTGTCTTCTACTGAAACCGCGATTGCTTCCTCCGCCGGGCTACTCCTCGAACTCGAAGCTCTTGAATTTCAGAGTCCGGCAGTTCTCCCTGACGGTTCGCTGGATCTGCTCGTCGAAACCCGCAGGTAGGCTGGCGTTGATCTCAACCGAGATCGTAACTCGCGAACCGATCTTGGCGCTGAAATTCTGCACCACCTCGGTCATGATCTGAGCGAAGTCCATGACTCCCGTAGTCCGAGCTCTGCGGCGGAGACCCTTTCGTAGGCGGCGCGCGGAGCAGTAGTCGTCTCGGCCACCGCTGCGAACAAAGACTTGCCGATCGCTTTCATTCCGACCTTCCTGTGGCTGTCGCGATTACCTGTGGGGATGCACTCTTCCAGTCACTCTGCCGTCTCATCGAAAGAACGAAAAGTGACGACCGGTTGGCCTCCGGCTTCAGCGGGGTTCTTTGCTCAGTCATCATCCCCTTCTTCCCGAATGAACTTTCGCATTAGGTCGACCAAGTCGCGCAGATACTCATTCGAAAGGCTATGGGAGAAGCTGTATCCGTTATAGAGAACCACATGCGAGGTATCCAGAACGACCGCGGGTGGGCTCTTTCCAACTACTGCGTGGGCTAGATCCCGCATGACACCGAAGCGCTTGCTGATGACGTGTATCGACCGCGCGAGCGTCTGATTTATCAGCACGAATTTCCTGTCTTCTCGAAGGATCATGCTTTCCAGCCACATCAGGTGACCCCTATTCATCAGTCGGAAGAACAGCTCTTTGTCGCTTCCCGTATTCCCTATGGTCGGAACATTGAGAAGTTCGACGAACGAGAAATTCTTGGCGTCCGTCCGCCCGAAACCCAGCTTGCTGAAGTTCAGATGATACCGGACTCCACCTTTTCTCCGGTCGAACGGATAGTCGCCCAACAAGAAGGGGTGATGGGTCCCCGTTTTCTGCCAGAAAGCGACTCCGTCTTTGTGATAATCGATGATGTGTCGGAAGAACGGATGCCTCGAGATTTCAGGGGAATAGTTCGCGTCATTCCCAATGATCAAGACTTTCGCTTCTGCAGGATCTGCGCCTTGATATGGCTTCTCCGAGAAGATCCGAACAAGTTCTTGTGAGGGGTGTATTCCGTACTTCATAGGGCTACCCTACAATCTAGCGGAGCTGCCATGTCACTTATGAGCTTCCGAACGACAACAGTGGAATCTTTGGCCCAAGCGGTTCTATCCGACGCACTGTGCTGGCGGGTGGGCGGTATTCACCATCGGGGCATCGCACGGGTGTCATTCCTTCGCGATTCGCGGCCGATCGCCGCAGCGATTTGCCGCTTCGGGTTCGTTTCAAGATTACCCGAGAAGACTGGCCATGTCCTGCTCATACCGCCCGTAGTCCGGCCAGCCCGGGATCTAGATTAGGTTCTCCTCTACTCGCAGTAGACAAAGTTTTCGGGAGTGGCCTCAGAAACGCTTTGGCGTGACCGGCCTTGTTCGCCAACGACCAAGTCGCACGATCTGGTTTTGCGCTAACTGCGCCGCGAATCTTTGCGCCCTACTCAGACGGTCTATCGAATCCTTTACTATCTTGCGTATCTAGGTGATCGGGGATGAACCCCACGACGCAGCGCGCTAGCTGTTAGCCAAGGATGCGCGCAAGCTCCTGGGGCGTCGCGACCTCGGCGCGCAACGCGTCCGCCAGCGCAAACCCGGCGGGGATGGCTCTATGTGTAAACCTGGGCCAAGCCACCGCCGCGGACAGTGCGAATTTTCCCTACCAGAGTTTCCAACCATCGCCAGGCAACGATGGTTGCTAGGTAATTCGACCTGCGGACCCGGAAAGCCGATGCCCGGTCCGCCCAATCTTTGAGGCAACCCGAGCAAGAAACACAACGAGGCGGGATACCAGAGAACTGGTGCGATTGGTGACTTATTGGTGCCTCAAAAAAAGAAACGGCTCAAGCTGTATTCGCCTAAGCCGTTGTTGTTATGGCGCGCCCGGAGAGACTCGAACTCCCGACAACCTGGTTCGAAGTTAGGTTTTTCCCTGTTTTACCCTGTCTCACCTTGTCCCTCCCTGCATCCAGTTTCCTATTGTCTAATCAGACACTTACGCTTAAACTGTGCTCATGGCGTCTCGCCCCGGCTTAT
>JAHEIA010000017.1:3348-13723 GCA_024639625.1 Chromatiales bacterium | reverse complement strand
GAAGGGGTTCAAGAAAGCTGCTGTTGCTGCGTTGGTCGGCTTAAGCCTGGCCGGCGCCGGCACTGCGGCGGCGAGCATGTCGGGAATGTCCGGCATGGGTGGTATGTCCGGTATGTCCGGCATGGGTGGCATGTCCGGTATGAGCGGCATGTCCGGTATGGGCGGCATGTCCGGTATGGGCGGCATGTCGGGAATGTCCGGCATGGGTGGCATGAGCGGTATGTCCGGCTACTTCCAGATCACCCCCAACGGGCAGATCTTCTTCTACCCGGCTAGCGGCATGGGCGGAATGTCCGGTATGAGCGGCATGTCGGGAATGTCCGGCATGGGTGGCATGTCCGGCATGGAAGGAAGCTCGGGGATGTCCGGGATGGAAGGAAAATCCGACCAGGAAGGCTGGAAGCCACCGGAATCATAATCGGGAGAACGGTCTAACGACCGTCGAAAACCTACTAGCACAGGGACGTGCTATCCCCAATGACCAACGACTCCGGTTCCGATAGGAGTAACCCCATGAGAAGAGCACGAGCAACCTTGCTCCCTCTGCTACTGTCCCTGGGCTCGCTAGTGGCGGCGCCCTCCAATTCCACAGAGCAGCGCGACTATGACCAAGCCCGTTGGGATCCGATTCATTTTCCACCGGCCATCCAGCAGGCTGAAGATGCCCAATGCCTGGAGTGTCACCAGGAGGTGCTGGAACGGCGGGTCCGTCCAGAGACGCTGACAGGCATTAAAACCGAGGAGACTCTGGCCTGGTACCAGACGTTGGATACGTACCAAGGCGAGCAAGAGACCCTGCATCGCCGCCACCTGGTCACCGATTATGCCAATCAGGTCATGGACCTGAAGTGCAACACCTGCCACCAGGGAAACGATCCTCGGGACGAAACCGCCAATTCCCATGCCGACGGCAGCGGGCAACTCACACAACGCAAGCACGTAGACCCGAACATCTGCCTCATGTGCCACGGCCAGTTTCCGGCCCAGATCATGGGAGTGCCCGGCGAATGGCGGGAATTCGGGCACCTGTTCAACGAAAGCTGCCTTACTTGTCACATCGCTTTTCGCACCAATCGCCACCAGGTGAACTATCTGAAGCCGGAGGCGATCGAGCAGCTTGGCGCACAGACGAACGATGTTTGCTTCGGTTGCCACGGGGGCCGGGCCTGGTACCGAATCAGCTTCCCGTATCCCCGCCACTCGTGGCCGGGCATGGCCGAGGACGTACCAGACTGGGCCAAGGAGCGTCCCACCACATCCGAAGCCCGGTTCTTGACCGGGACCGTAAATCGCGCTGAACAAGCGCAGTAACCAGGAATCTACCATGAGCCCTATCGACAACCTGGAGCTACTGGAATCACGCCTTCGCCTCTCCCGACGCTCGTTCCTCAAATCCACGGCTGCAGGTGCGGCGGCCCTCGGTTCCGGCGCTCTGATACGTAGTCAAGACGCCAAGGCCTTCGCGTACGAGCCCTACAGTCGAGACGACCAGTTGCATACCGTGGTCACCAGTTGCGCGCACAACTGCGGCTCGCGCCATATGCTGGTAGCGCACAAGCTCGGCGACGTGATCGTACGTTTGTCCACGGATGACGGTCGGTACCAACTCGATGGCGCCTACGGCAAAGACACCGAGGCGGAACCGCAACTCCGCGGCTGTCTGCGGGGGCGTTCTTACCGACAGCGGCTTTATTCGCCTGAACGGCTGCTCTACCCCATGGGCCGCGTAGGTAAACGTGGCGAGGGCAAGTTCAAACGCATCAGCTGGGATGAGGCGCTGGACTACGTCGCCGGAAAGATGATCGAGCTCAAAGACAAGTACGGTCCCACTGCCCTGCTCGACCAGAGCTATGCGGGGGCCTCGTACGGTGTGCTGCACAAGTCCGATCAGATCGAAGGCCTGCTGGCCCGGTTCCTCGGCATGTTCAGCTGTCGCACGAGTTCATGGTCCGTACCCTCTTATCAAGGCACCACCACCAGTTCCCGCTGGACCTTCGGCACCACCGAGGACGGCAACGAGGACGACACCTTCGCCCACACCAAGCTGATGATCATGTGGGGCTGGAACCCGGCCTACACCTTCCACGGCGGCAACACCTTCTACTACATGCGTATGGCCAAGCAGCGCGGCTGCAAGTTCGTCCTGATCGACCCCCAGTACACGGACTCAGCTTCTGCCTATGACGCCTGGTGGATCCCCATCCGGCCCAACACGGACGCGGCCATGATGGCCGGTATGGCCCACTACATCTTCACCAACAACCTGCACGACCAGGCCTTCATCGACCGCTTCTGCATGGGTATGGACGCGGGGACCATGCCGGCGTGGGCGGCAAACACCCCCAACGGCCGGGAGAACTTCAAGGACTACATCCTGGGAAGCTACGACGGCCAACCGAAGACCCCGGAATGGGCTGCCGCGATCTGCGGCGTAGCGGCTGACGACATTAAGAAACTGGCCGACCTGTATGCGCGGACCAAGCCGGCGGCCCTCAAGGCGTCCTGGGCCCCCGGACGCAATGCCTACGGCGAGCAGTACAACCGCATGGCCGCGGCGCTGCAGGCCATGACCGGCAATATCGGTGTCCTCGGCGGGTGCGCCGAAGGCGTGGGCAAGGCATGGCATGCCGAGGCAGTGGCTTATCCTTACGACCAGTACTCCAACATCTGGTTCGCTTCCATCAAGTCCGACCGTTGGGCCCATTGCGTGCTCAATTATCCAAACGTGAAGCGGGAGGAGGTCGGGCTCTGGCAGCGCGAGGACGAGTTGGATGGGGTGATACCGAATATCAAAGGGATCTTCTGGCAAGGCTCGGACTGGTTTAACCAGCTAACCAACATCAACAAGGAGATCGAGGCCATCAACAAGCTGGAGTTGGTGGTCTGTATGGACTCCACCATCACGCCTTCCGGTCTTTACGCCGACGTGCTGCTGCCCGTGGCGACCCACTTCGAACGTCACGACGTGGCTCTGCCCTGGTACAAGGGACACTACTACATCCACCGGCCCAAGGTAATCGAGCCCATGGGTGATTCCAAGACGGACCTGCAGATCTTCACCGAGCTGGCCTACCGTCTCGGCCACCGTACCGGCATGGGGGACCGCTTCGGCCGCACCTACAACCCCAAGGCCGATCGCAGCTATTGGGACAACCCGGACCCGGTGGACGAGGCCTATCTGCGGGAATGGTGGGAAACCAAGGTCATGCCCCATCAACACGTCGACATGCCCTGGGAGGACTTCAAGCGGCACGGGGTCTACAAATTCAAGTTCGACAAGCCCCACGTGGCCTTTCGCGAACAGATCGAGGAAGGAAAACCATTCCAGACACCGTCCGGTAAGATCGAGATCCTGTCTTCACAGCTCGCCCAGATCAGTGACTGGACGCGCACGATGTATGGTTATCATGTGCCGTCCATCCCGAAGTGGATCGAGCCTTGGGAGTCCTTGAACAGTCCGAAAACGGAAGAATATCCGTTTCACTTGATCTCACCGCACCCGCGCTGGCGCACCCACTCCATCTTCAATAATTGCAGCTGGCTGCGCGAAACCTATGAGCAAGAGGTCACCGTCAACGCATCCGACGCTCGGCGGCTGAGCATCCGCACCGGCGACAGCGTGGAGATCTGGAACGGGCGCGGCCGGGTGGTTGTCCCGGTCTATGTGACGGAGCGCTGCATGCCCGGGGTGCTGGTCCTCCACGAGGGCGCCTGGCTCGATCTGGACGATCAGGGCGTCGACCGATCGGGGAACCCGGACATGCTGACCCTGGACGAACCCAGTCCTGCCGGGGCCTTCGCCTACAACACGGTACTGTGCAACATGAAGAAGACTAATCTCAGGCACCGTCCCGGGTGGGACAAGCTAGCCACGGCCCGCTCCCACGTATTTCGGCGCGATCTCTGATTTCCGCGGAGGCTATCCCCATGACTGATACCAACGACAAGTCCCGGATCAAGGCCGCCGTGCAACGCCGCAAGAAGGCGGTCTATACCCCGGTCGTTCCGGACGTACAGCTCGGTTTCGTGCACAACAACGTGGACTGCATCGGCTGTCGCGCCTGCGAGATCGCCTGCAAGGACAAAAACGGGCTGCCCCCGGGACCGCGCTTCCGGCGAGTGCAATACGTTGAAGGCGGCACCTATCCGAATGTCTACGCCTACAAGGTAAATGTATCCTGCAATCACTGCGCGGAGCCCGCCTGCCTGCCCACCTGCCCCACGGGCGCGATCTGGAAGCGTAAGGACAACGGGATCGTAGATATCGACTCAACTTTGTGCATCGGCTGCCGCCGCTGCGAGGCCGCTTGTCCGTACGGCGCACCCCAGTTCATACCGGAACAGAACATCGTCTCCAAATGCAACCTGTGCGTGGACGAGATCGAAGCCGGCCGCAAGCCCTACTGCGTCATGGCTTGCATGATGCGGGTGCTGGACGTTGGCCCCATCGATCTGCTGCGCGAGAACAAGTACCCCACCAAGGCCATCGGCCCGAACGACGAGCCGGTGAAGGCGGTGCGGAACTTCGCCAACCCGGATCTCACCGATCCATCCATCGTCTTCGTCGCCCACAGCAAGGGAAAGGTGCAGCCATGACGAATGCAGCGTTGCAGGACACAGGGCAATCCGTCGCGTTAGAGGAATTCCGGGACCGCGTGGCCCGGGATTTGCTGACCCTGGCTCTATTGCACGACCGGGAACTCGATCGCGAACGCATCCTGGCCCTCTGGGAGGTCGGCTACTCGGATCTCCTGGGACTACGGCTGGTGAGCGAGTCCGGCAGCGAGGCCCTGGCTCTGTTTCAGCGGGGCCTGACCGAGATCCCCGGCCACGTGGACCAGCAGAGCCTGGATGCCCTGGCCGTCGATTATGCGGATATCTACCTGAACAACCGTCTCCGGGCGTCCCCCTGTGAGTCGGTATGGCTGGACGACGACCACCTGGCCATGCAGCAGCCCATGTTCCAGATCCGCAAATACTATCGCCAATACGGGTTGAGCGTGCCGGATTGGCGTCGGCGCAGCGACGACCACCTCGTGCATCAGTTGGAGTTCGTCGCCTTCCTGATCGGCGACGAGTCCCCGGACGGGGGCCTGGACACCGCGGCGCGCTTCCTCGACGAGCACCTCCTGCTCTGGATCGGGGAGTTCGCCCAGCGCGTGAGTGATGGCTGTGACACCCGCTTCTACGCGGGACTCGCTGCGCTCACGGCAGCCTACCTGGAGGAGCTACGCGACCTCCTTGCCGCGCTGAGCGGCGAGCCACGCCCGTCCGAGGAGCAGATCGCGGAGCGGATGAAACCGGATCCGGCCGTAACCACGGCACAGCCGGAGGCCTATATGCCGGGAATCACGCCATCCTGGTGACCTCCATTTGCACACCCTAGCGCGCATTTCCGCTTTGCACGGACCGCTGCCGGACTTTGCGGCGGCCCGCTGCGTGCACGCCCACATCGAGCAGGCTTCCTGCAGCGCCTGTGTCGACGTCTGCCCCCGGGGCGCCTGGCAGATCGACGATGAGATGTTGGGCATCGATCCCCAACTCTGCGACGGCTGCGGCCTGTGCGCTGCCGCTTGCCCGCCGCGATTCGGCCCAACGCCGAGCCCTGCATCCGCCATACCTCCCGTGGCCTCGTCGCCCTGGCTTGCTGTCCGCGCAGCGGGATGCCGGTGAATACCGACGGTCTTCTACCCTGCCTGCACAGCCTGACCACCCGCCAGCTGTTGGCTATCAAACGCGACGGGGTCACGAGCCTGATCAGCACGGCTGGCGACTGCGACAGCTGCGAGCAGGGACAGGCGCCACGACTCCAGGAGCGCCTGAGCAGCATCAACCAGGCCCTGAATCAGAGAGGACTCGATCCCCTCAACCACGGCCCCCTGCAGGCGGCCAAGTGGCACCGGCTGTATCTGGCCTTGAACCGCGACCGCGGGTCCGAAGCGGCGCCCACAGGCCGCAGACAGTGGCTGCTGGGCGGCTGGTCCGCTGCTGTTGGCAGGGCGTCCCCGCACCCGGCGGCAGATGACGAATGGGCATCCCCGGGAACCCTTATTCCCCGCGGCCGGGAGGGTCAGATACTGCCCTGGGGGCCCGTGATCGACCCCCTCGCCTGCACCGGCTGCGACGCATGTATTCACGTTTGCCCGGAACAGGCCATCCGGCTCGAGGAGCAACCGGCCGCGTATCGGATCCTACCCGAAGCCTGCTCGGGCTGTCGTCTGTGTAGCGACGTTTGCGCCGCGGGAGCAGTGCAAGTGGCGCGCTGGGCCGCCGCTACCACGGAAAGGTTAGCGCTGAGACAAGGCCGGTGCGCAGCCTGCGGGACCAGTTTCCACGTGCCTGACAATGGATCCCGGGTTAGCTCACTCTGTCCCGTGTGTAACCAGGGGAATAACTACCGGGGACTATTCCAGGTCCTTCCCGATTAAACAGGGGGCACGCCTTTTGCCCGTGCAGCCGAGTTGGCTCGCCCTTCGCTCCGCAGTAGGTCCCGCACGGTGGGTTCAAACCGGCCGCTCGCGTTTCACTCTAGGCTTCGGCCCCCGCCAGTTACGGATACAAGGCCGTCACGCCGCGAAACCCGGAATGGCTTTCCCCCTCCGTGACTTCGCTCGGCCTGGAAAAAAGGCCGCAACCGGAAAAACGCGTGTGCCCGGTTGCTCACATTGCCGCGTTACAGGCCACGCACCGAGATCGCGGGATATCCTCATAGTGTTAACAGGCCCTAAATCAATCGACATCCCTGACCGTAAAGCGGTGAAGCCCCACTTCGCAGGCGGAATTGCGGGTTTTCAATGTTGGCCAGGCTGCTTGAATGCTAGCATTCGCCAGTTGGTTTGGTGTTTGCAAAAAACAACCAGCGAAGGGAACTGCACCGTGCCGCCGCGGATATCTTGCTGCGATACCGCGGCGTCGGATCAAGGACTTCGCTCACCCTATAGCTAAAGAAGGCACGTCCGATGATCGATCCTCTCGTTGTGGAGCTTTCGCGATGGCAGTTTGCCGCCACTGCGTTATTCCATTTCCTGTTCGTACCACTCACGCTCGGGCTTACGTTCATCGTCGCTGCCATGGAGACGGTCTATGTCACGACGGGGCGCACGATCTACAGAGAGATGGCCCAGTTCTGGGGCAAACTCTTGCTCATCAATTTCGCCCTCGGAGTAGCAACGGGCCTGACCATGGAGTTCCAGTTTGGCACCAACTGGTCGTTCTATTCGAGCTTCGTTGGGGATATCTTCGGCGCCCCACTTGCGGTCGAGGGGCTGATGGCGTTTTTCATGGAGTCGACGTTCATCGGCCTGATGGTCTTCGGCTGGGAGCGATTGAGCAAGATCCAGCACCTAATCGTCACCTACCTGGTCGCCCTGGGATCGAACCTCTCGGCGCTCTGGATCCTGGTAGCGAACGGCTTCATGCAGGCCCCTGAGGGTGCCGTTTTCAACCCCCTCACCATGCGCATGGAGCTGGCGAGCTTCGCCGAACTCATCTTCGGTCATGACGCCCAATCCAAGTTTGTGCACACCAGCATCGCCGGCTACGTGACGGCTGCGATATTCGTGTGCGGTGTCAGTGCCTTTTACATGCTGCGCAAACAGCACATGGAACTGGCGCGGCGATCGTTTCGTATGGCCGCCCTGTTCGGGGTACTGTCCGCGGTCGGAGTGATCACCCTTGGCGACGCCTTGGGCTTCGTCGGCGGTCACGCGCAGCCCACCAAGCTGGCCGCTATGGAGGCGTTGTGGAGGACCGAGAAGCCGCCCGTGGGGTTTAACGTCATCGCGATCCCCGATCAGCAGAAGATGGAGAACGCTTACGAACTACAGATCCCCTACCTGCTAACCCCGCTGGTCACCCGGTCGCTGGATCATGTGATTCCCGGAGCTGACACCCTGGTGGCGCAGGCGAAGCAACGCATCGTCAGCGGCATCGAGGCAGTCGGCGCGTTGCGGGCGCTGCAGGACAATCCGGAGGACGAGGCTGCCCTTTCCCGATTTTTGGCCCATGAGGACGACCTGGGCTACGGCTTTCTGGTCGGAGCCTATGCGCCCGACCAGGATCCGACGGTCGCCGACGACGCCGCGATCGAAAGAGCCGCGCGCGACGCAATTCCCAGTGTGGCGACGATCTTCTGGTCTTTCCGGGTAATGGTGGCGTGCGGGCTGCTGATGCTGATGTTCTTCATCCTGGCGGTGATCTATACGCTGCGCAACACCGTGGAGCGGCAGCGTTGGTTTCTCGGCGCCTCGGTGCTGATGCTGCCGGTACCGTGGATCGCCTGCGAGGCGGGCTGGCTGGTGGCCGAGATTGGCCGGCAGCCCTGGACGGTATACGAGGTGCTACCAACCTGGATGTCGGTTTCCACCCACAGTGCGGGGTACATGTTGTTCTCGCTCGCCGGGTTCCTCCTGCTGTACTCGATCTTTATCGTGATCGAGATGTTCCTCATGCTGCGAGCCATCCGCCAGGGCCCGTCGAGTCATCGACCGACCGGATCAGCGGGCGCGGCCGGCGAGACGGCTTTGGCTGCGCCTGTGCGGTCTGCGGAGGTCTAGACGATGGAAATCTATCTGCTATTGAAAGTGCTTTGGTGGCTGTTGCTCGGCGTGTTGCTGATGGGCGTGGCGATCATGGTGGGGATGGATATGGGTGTGGGCACAATCCTGCGCCTCGTCGGTCGCACCGACGCCGAGCGCCGCGTGGCACTCAACATTATCGGTCCCCACTGGGACGGGAACCAGGTGTGGTTCATTCTAGGGGGCGGCGCGATCTTCGCCGCCTGGCCGTTGATCTACGCTACGGCCTTCTCCGGGCTCTATGTCGTGATGCTGCTGTTGCTCTGGAGCATGATCGTCCGTCCTCTCGGTTTCGAATACCGGAGCAAGATCGATTTGCCGGCGTGGCGCAGTGCCTGGGACTGGGCGCTGTTCGTCAGTGGATTCGTCCCGATGTTGGTGTTCGGCGCAGCCGTCGGCAACATGCTCCAGGGCGTGCCGTTTCGCTTCGAGTGGAACCTCGCCTCCGTCTACAGCGGCAGCTTCCTGTCGCTGCTCAATCCGTTCGCGATTCTGTGCGGTCTGCTGGCCGTCTCCCTATCGGTGTACATGGGTGGCGCCATGCTCATGAACCGCGGAGAGGACGTGCTATATCGCCGGGCGCAGCGGCTGGTGGTGCGCAGTGGTCTGGTGGCGCTGGCGCTATTCTCCCTGGGCGGGATCTGGGTTTATTTTCTGGACGGCTACCAGCTAGTGCAGTCGCCGGACCCGGCCATTGCCCAGACCCCGCTGCAGCAGGTCGTCGAACGTGCTGTGGGTGGCTGGCTCGGAAACTACCAGCGCACCCCTCTGCTATGGCTGATCCCATTCAGCGTCTACGCCACGACGCTGCTCGGCGTAGCCGCCGCGCGCAGCGGGCGCTCGCACCTGGCCTGGTGGCTCGGGGCGTTGGCTTGGATCGGGGTCATCGGCACCGTAGGGGCGGCAATGTTCCCCTTCATGATGCCCTCTAGCCTCGAGCCGTCGCACAGCCTGACGGTATGGAACGCCTCTTCGAGCCAGCTCACCCTGACCTGGATGACGGGTTGGAGCGTCGTTTTCGTCCCGTTGATTCTGTGGTACACGAGCTGGTGCTTCTGGGTCATGCGCGGTAAGGTGAACGAGCGCGACGTGGCGTCGGACGAGCACGCCTATTGACTGCGGAGGCCAACGCTATGGGTACCCTGATTCGCTTCGTAGTGTTTTTCGCCATCGCCATGATTGTCATCGTCCTGGCGATCATTCTGGGAGATTACGGCGCCTGGTATTTCGCGTGGGTGCTCGGTACGGTGATGATCGTCCTGGTATCGGCAGCGGGAGGTGCCTTGCTCGATACCCAGGAGAGCGAAAAGACTGAAGAGGACGGCGCGCGCTGAGCTTCGGCTCAGCCTCGCCGTTCACGCTCGGGACCAGGCCCCACCGACGTGGGGCTTGTGCTTTGTGGCGATGGAGAACTGGCTAAAAAGCGAGTCGCATAGGGTCCGCGAGCCGCTGGTCATCGCCGTGGCGCTCAGCCTCGGCGCCAGCCTGCTGGTGGTGCTGCAAGCTCATCTGTTGGCCGGGGTCGCCGACAGCGTCGTGTTTGGTAGCGGCACCCTCGACAGCGTCGGGCCCACGCTTGCGGCCCTGCTGTCTGTCTACGCCGGCCGCTTTGTCGGCACCTGGCTTGCCGAGCAGGTCGCGTTCAATGCCGCCGCCCAGATCAAGCGCTCCCTGCGCGCCCGGCTGCTCGGCCACTTGCAGAAACTGGGCCCGGGGTGGCTGCGCACCGAGCACAGCGCCGAGTTGGCAACCAGTGTGGTGGAGGGAGTAGACGCACTGGAAGGCTACTATGCGCGCTA